>DAINNP010000001.1:0-22596 GCA_036735785.1 Rhodoferax sp.
CCGATGGGCTGCACTTCGGGCTGCGCCAAAAGTGCGCGGGCCAAGGCTTCTGCATGGTCGTTGTGGACCGAGATCTCGAACCCGTCTTCACCGGTGTACCCGCTGCGGGTGAGGAACACGTTGATCTTTTGAGTGCCGGTATCAACCGTGAAGTCTCCACCGGTCATGAACACCAGCTTTTCCACGCCGGGTGCCAAGCGGGCCAGCGCCGTTACCGCTTGGGGGCCTTGAAGGGCCAGCAGCGCGTAGTCGGGCAGGGGGGTGACCTGGCAGCGGCTGCCAATCCGGGCTTGGATGTGGGCGATATCACCCACCTTGCAAGCACCGTTGACGATGACGAACAGCTCGTCTTGCGCCTTTTTGAAGAACATCAGGTCATCGATGATGGTGCCCTCTTCGGTGAGCAACAGGCCGTAGCGCTGTTTGCCCACCGGCAGGTCGATCACGTCCACAGGCATCAGGCTCTCAAACGCCGCGCAGGCGTCCGGGCCGCTCAGGCGCAGCTGGCCCATGTGGGACACGTCAAACAGGCCAGCCGCTTTGCGGGTGTGGTGGTGTTCGGCCATCAGGCCGGCGGGGTACTGGACCGGCATGGAGTAACCGGCGAACGGCACCATGCGGGCGCCCAGCTCTATGTGAAGTGCATTGAGCGGCGTGGTCAACAAGGTTGTGTCAGAAGCGGACATGGCGGCGATCCAAACAATCCCGGCGCAAGGCGCCGGAGGGGCAATCCAAACCCGGATGTACGCAAGTCTGCGCCCATCCGGTGCTGCCCCCGCTGTCCGCTTTACCTGAGAGATTCGCCGGGCCTGCGTGCATGGTGTGCGCAGACTGCGGGTTGCTCCTTCGGTGGTTTGCAAGCCGCTGTGCGGTGCAAACTCTCTCCAGTGGGGTGTTGCTGGCTATGCATGCATGGCCAGCACTTGTCAGTCCTTTTGCCTGAGCGTTCAGACCGCTGCAATCAGCCGTCCTGCGCCTTCGGCGGCCCCATGAAAGGGCTCTCTCCTGAACGGGTTGGATTCTAAACCAGCCATGGTCATCGGGAAGCGACTTGTTACCATTCGGCAGGCATTTGCCACATTTCACCTCCTTCGCATGCTCTATCTTTTACGGCTGGTGCTCATCAGCATCCAGTTTTTGTTGGCCTCGGTGGTCAACCTGCTGATCTGTTTTTCGCGGCCTTTCAATCCCGATAATTCGCGGCTCTCCGGATACACGTTTTCAGTCCCGGCGCTGAAGATATTGGGCCTGAAGATGCGGCTGGAGACGGCAGACTTTCAATCCCAGCCCAACCCGTTTGTCGTGGTGGCCAACCACCAGTCCAACTGGGACTTGTTTGTGTTGGGCTGCTCTGTGCCGCGCAGAACGGTGTCGCTGGGTAAGAAGAGCCTGAAGTGGATTCCCTTTTTCGGCCAGATTTACTGGCTGGCCGGCAACATCCTGATCGACCGGGGCAATGCCGTGAAGGCCAAAGCCGCCATGCTGCACACCACCAAGGTTATGCAGGAGCAGGACACGTCGATCTGGGTTTTTGCCGAAGGCACCCGCAATCTCGGCAAGGGTTTGCTGCCCTTCAAAAAAGGCGCATTCCAGATGGCCATCAATGCCGGTGTTCCCATCGTGCCCCTGTGTTGCAGCAACTTTAAGCGCACCATGCGCCTGAACCGCTGGAACAGCGGCAACATCATCATCAAGACGCTGGAACCCATTCCCACTACCGGCATGACGCTGGATGACATGCCTGCCTTGATGGACCTGTGCCGGTCGCGAATGGAAGCTTGTATCGCCGAGCTGGACGCCCGCGCCGCAGCCCTGTGAGTTCAGCGGGCGGCCTGGTGTTCGCCAAACCAGGTCAGCACGTCGTCCCACAAAGGCTGTGCCTGTCTGCGGAAGTAGCCCATGTGGCCAATGGGCCCCATGCCCAGCTGACCGGGGTGGATGTCTACCTTGCGCACCGTGGTGTTGCTGTAGCCGGCCATAAAGGCATCGCGTGACGCGGGTGGCGCCCAGAGGTCGTCGGTCGCATTGGCCGCGATGATGGGGGTGCGCACCCGCCCGAACAAACCGGCCACATGCGGCATGCCGGGGTCGTCAAAGAAGTAGCGCGGAAACTTGCACCAGCGCTTCCAGTCCCGGTACACGCCCATCGGCAAGTCCTCGCCCATTTGGAGCTTGCTCCAGGCCAGATAGCCCTCCCAGCGGGTGAGCAGCGGGCCGATCACGTGCCACATCAGCAGCACCTTGAATTGCTCGGCGCGCGGCATCCAGCCGTGCCAGCCCGCCCCGGTGGCAAAGGTATAGAACCGCGCGACCTTGTCGTGGTTGGGTAGCAGGCCGAATGCATGTCCACCGAACGAGTGCCCCACCATGAACAGAGGAGCGGTGTCATCCGCCATAGCGTCCACTGCGGCCGCAACATCATGAAAAGCCCAATCCAGGTAGTCCATCTCAAAGCCACGTAGCTCAGCGGGTTTGGAGAGACCAATGCCGCGGTAATCCACCGTGAGGGTGGTGTAGCCGTGTTGCGCGGCAAAGAGTGCGAAGTTTTTGTAAAACAGCTGCGGCACACCGGTGGCACCCGCGACCACCAAATGCCCGCGCAGAGGGCCTGTTGCGGGGTAGCGCAGGGCCTGCAAGGTGTAGCCGTCTCGGGCGTTAAGGGTCAGGGCTTCTGGTGTGTTCATGGGCTGCCTCGATGTCTAAAAAAACGGGACCCTGAGGTCCCGTTTGTGCTTTCAAGCGTGTCTTACATGCCCGCGTAGTTGGGACCGCCGCCGCCTTCGGGCGTGACCCAGACGATGTTCTGGGTCGGGTCCTTGATGTCGCAGGTCTTGCAGTGCACGCAGTTTTGGGCGTTGATCTGCAAGCGGTCGGTGTTGTCTTCGTTCTTCACGTATTCATACACGCCTGCGGGGCAGTAGCGGGCTTCGGGGCCGGCGTACTTGGCGAGGTTGATGCTCACCGGCACCGAGGCGTCCTTGAGCGTCAAGTGGGCGGGTTGCTGCTCTTCGTGGTTGGTGTTGCTGATGAACACGCTGCTCAAGCGGTCGAAAGTGAGCTTGCCATCGGGCTTGGGGTAGACGATGGGCTTGCACTCGGCCGCAGGCTTCAGGTAAGCGTGGTCGGGCTTGTCACGGCGCAAGGTCCAGGGGATGTGTCCGCGCAGCACGAATTGCTCGAAACCGTTCATCAGCGTGGCGGTGGTCAGGCCGTACTTGAACCAGTTCTTGAAGTTGCGGTCTTTGTTCAGCTCGGTGTGCAGCCAGCTCTTCTCGAAAGCTTCGGGGTAGGCGCTCAGCTCGTCGTGCTGGCGGCCGCCCACTACGGCATCAAAAGCGGCCTCAGCGGCCAACATGCCAGTTTTGATAGCGGCGTGGCTGCCTTTGATACGACCCACGTTCAGGTAACCCGCGTTGCAACCAATCAGGCAGCCGCCGGGGAATACGGTTTTGGGCAGGGCGTTGATGCCGCTGGCATTGATTGCGCGCGCGCCGTAGCCCAAACGTTTGGCCGTGATTTCACCTTTCTCGTTTTCGAAGTAATAGCGCACGTTCGGGTGTGTCTTCCAGCGCTGGAACTCTTCAAACGGGCTGAGGTAGGGGTTGCTGTAGCCCAAGCCGGTGACAAAGCCCAGAGCCACTTTGTTACCTTCGAGGTGGTACAAAAAGGCGCCACCGTAGGTGTCAGATTCCATAGGCCAGCCGGCGGTGTGCATGACAAAGCCGGGCTTGTGGCGGCTGGGGGCAATTTCCCATAGCTCTTTGATGCCGATGCCGAAGCTTTGCGGGTCGCGACCGTCGTCGAGCTTGTACTTGGCAATGACCTGTTTACCTAGGTGGCCGCGAGCGCCTTCTGCAAACACGGTGTATTTGCCCAACAGCTCCATGCCGAGCTGGAAGCTTTCCATCGGCTCGCCGTCTTTGCCCACACCCATGTTGCCGGTGGCTACACCTTTGACTGAGCCGTCGTCGTTGTAGAGCACTTCAGCGGCGGTGAAGCCAGGGAAAATTTCCACGCCCAAGCTCTCTGCTTGCTCGGCCAACCATTTGGTGACAGCGCCCAGGCTGATGATGTAGTTGCCGTCGTTGTGCGCGAAGGGGGGCAGCACCATGTTGGGCACGCGGAAGCCGGATTTTTCGCTCAGGAAAATGTAGGCGTCGTCGGTCACTGGCTGGTGCAGTGGGGCGCCGAGTGCCTTCCAGT
The DNA here is from genome assembly GCA_036735785.1 of Rhodoferax sp. Taxonomy (GTDB): domain Bacteria; phylum Pseudomonadota; class Gammaproteobacteria; order Burkholderiales; family Burkholderiaceae_C; genus Allorhodoferax. The sequence goes on from DAINNP010000001.1 coordinate 4,204, forward strand.
CGGGAATCAGTTCGGTCAGCGCTTTGGGGTCCATGATGGCGCCGGACAGGATATGCGCGCCAGGCTCAGAGCCTTTTTCGAGAACGACCACCGATACGTCGGTGCCTTTCTCTGCGGCCAGTTGCTTGAGGCGGATCGCCGTTGCCAAGCCGCCGGGGCCGCCGCCAACGACGACCACGTCGTATTCCATGGATTCACGGGGGCCGAATTGAGCCAGTATTTCCTGGTTTGTCATGGGGTGTCTCGCTTAATAATAGGTGGTCTTCTTGTCAGCGTTCGCGCGCCAGAGCGCACGCGAGCGGCATCAGATTTTATTCGCTGATTTTATAAAAAAGAACGACCGTTCTTTTTTAATTTGTGGAGGCACTCTAAATGGCTTATAGCATCGATCTTTCCGGGCGAATTGCATTCATCACCGGTGCATCTGGCGGGCTGGGGGCTCAGTTTGCCCGCACCTTGTCGGCCGCAGGTGCCGCAGTGGTGCTGGCCAGCCGCCGCATTGATAAGCTCAAGGACTTGCGTGCCGAAATCGAGGGGCAGGGCGGCGATGCCCATGTCATCGAACTGGATGTGACAGACCACGACTCCATCAAGTCGGCGGTAGCCCACGCCGAAACCGAGGTGGGCTCCATCGACATCCTGATCAACAACTCGGGAGTGAGCACCACGCAGCGACTACAGGACGTCAGCCCTGAGGATTACGACTTTATCTTTGATACCAACGTCAAAGGGTCGTTTTTTGTGGCGCAAGAGGTCGGCAAGCGAATGATTGCGCGCGCCAAAGGTGCGGCACCCGGCAGTTACACCGGCGGACGCATCATCAACATTGCCTCGATGGCTGGCCTGCGTGTCTTGCCGCAAATCGGGGCCTATTGCATGAGCAAGGCTGCCGTTATCCAAATGACCAAAGCGCAGGCGCTGGAGTGGGGCAAGTTCGGTATCAACGTCAACGCACTGTGCCCGGGCTATATCGATACCGATATCAATCACGAACATTGGCATACCGATGCGGGGCAAAAACTGGTGCAGATGTTGCCGCGGAAGCGGATCGGTCGCCCGGCAGATCTGGACGCGATTTTGATTACTTTGTGCGCAGATCAAAGCCACTTCATCAACGGGGCCGTCATTGCGGCTGATGATGGTTTTGGAGCTTGAGTCAGGTTTCGTGAATTACCAATCCGGTCGGTTGCTGCGACGTTTAAATTGCCGAGGTGCCTCATTGCAACCCCGGCTTTTTTTGTGCGGAGCTTGGAGGTGTCGCACCAGCCCTCTGCAAGTAGGAGTCTTACTTCGGAGCGAGGCGGATCGCGCCATCTAGCCGGATCACCTCACCGTTGAGCATGTCGTTTTCAAAAATATGAGCGGCTAATTTGGCGTAATCCTGCGGGGTGCCCAAGCGCGAAGGGAATGGAACACCTGCTGCCAGCGCGTCTTGCACATCTTGGGGCATGCTGAACAACATCGGCGTGCCAAAAATCCCGGGGGCAATGGTCATGTTCCGGATGCCGTTCCGGGCAAGGTCGCGTGCAATGGGCAGTGTCATGCCCACCACGCCGCCTTTAGATGCGCTGTAGGCTGCTTGACCGATCTGTCCGTCATAGGCGGCCACCGAGGCGGTGGAAATCATGACGCCGCGCTCGCCGGTTGCTTCAGGTTCGTTTTTGCTCATGGCCTCGGCGGCGAGGCGGATCATGTTGAAGCTGCCGATCAAATTGACGGTGATCGTTTTGCTGAACGATGCCAGCGCATGCGCGCCGTTTTTGCCCACCGTCTTCTCGGCAGGAGCAATGCCCGCGCAGTTCACCAAGCCCATCAGCTTGCCCATGGAGACTGCTTGGGCCACGACGGCTTGTCCATCAGCTTCGTTACTGACATCGCACTTGACGAATGCGCCGCCCAGTTCCCGGGCAATGGCCTCGCCTTTTTCTGCCTGCATGTCTGCAATGACGACCTTGCCGCCTTTGGCTGTCAGCATGCGGGCAGTGCCCTCGCCGAGGCCTGATGCGCCGCCGGTCACGATAAAGACTTTTCCTGCGATTTCCATAGAGTGCTCCTTGTAATGAGGGTGGATTGACGTTTACGTAAACGTCAATTATGGCGCAGCGCTCTTTTGAGCTATTTGAACTTTTTTCGGGCTTTTTCAAAAGAAGCGCATTTTTATGCTGCTATACTTCGGCCTCTCGGATAAATGTAGGCGCATAGCTCAGCTGGTTAGAGCACCACCTTGACATGGTGGGGGTCGTTGGTTCGAGTCCAATTGCGCCTACCAACATTTTCCTTCAAGGCTCCATCTAGGGTATTCCTAGGTCGGTGCCAAGCGGTCTCTCTCTAGAATGTGCTGCACTGCAACACTTACTTGGCTCACACACCCGGTGCAGAGCGATCGACATGCAAAAAACTTCCAGTAAAGATTCCAAGGCTTCCCAGCGGGTCATCAAAAAATACCCTAATCGGCGTTTGTACGACACCGACACGTCGACTTACATCACGCTGGCGGAAATCAAGCAGCTGGTGATGGACAGCGAGTCTTTTGCGGTGGTGGATGCGAAATCGGGTGAAGACCTGACCCGAAGCATCTTGCTGCAGATCATTCTGGAAGAAGAGGCCAACGGTTCGCCGATGTTCACCGCGCCCGTATTGTCCAACATCATCCGCTTTTATGGCCATGCCATGCAGGGCATGATGGGTGGTTACCTTGAGAAAAACATGCAAGCGCTGATGGATATGCAGGCGCCCATGGTGCAGGGCGTAATGGGTAACAACATGTTCCAGCAGATGCAGGAACATATGCAAAAACAAACTGAGCAATTCCTCGGTACCTTCGGCATCAAGCGTTAAGCTGGTTGGCGGGTCTCTGAGGGGCGGGCTCTGGAACTTCACACTATGACTGAAATTTTGAACTCCGTCCCGGCTACGAATGCCGCCCCCAAGGTAGGTTTTGTGAGTTTGGGTTGCCCCAAGGCGCTGACAGACTCTGAGCTCATCCTGACCCAATTGAGTGCCGAGGGATATCAAACGTCAAAGACCTTCCAAGGCGCTGACTTGGTCATCGTCAATACCTGCGGATTTATCGATGATGCGGTGAAAGAAAGCCTGGACACCATCGGAGAGGCGCTGGCGGAAAACGGGCGCGTCATCGTGACGGGTTGCCTCGGTGCTAAGACTACTGAAGGTGGTGAGAACATGGTTCGCCAGATGCACCCGAAAGTGCTCGCGGTGACCGGGCCCCATGCGACTCAGGAGGTGATGGATGCTGTGCATACCAATCTGCCAAAACCGCACGACCCATTTTTGGATCTGGTTCCGCAATCTTTTGGTGTGGCAGGTATCAAGCTCACACCGCGCCATTATGCGTATTTGAAAATCAGCGAGGGTTGTAATCACCGTTGCACCTTTTGCATCATCCCCAGCATGCGCGGCGACTTGGTGTCCCGCCCGATCGGAGATGTTTTGAACGAAGCGCGTGCCTTGTTTGAGGGTGGCGTGAAAGAGCTGTTGGTCATCAGCCAAGATACTTCGGCTTATGGCGTCGACGTCAAGTACCGCACCGGCTTTTGGGATGGCAAGCCCGTGAAGACCCGTATGTTGGAGTTGGTGCAGGCGCTTGGTGATATTGCTGAGCCTTATGGCGCCTGGGTCCGGTTGCACTATGTCTACCCATACCCCAGTGTGGATGAAATTGTGCCGTTGATGGCGACAGGCCGTGTGCTGCCTTACCTGGATGTTCCTTTGCAACATAGCCACCCTGATGTGCTGCGCCGGATGAAGCGGCCTGCCAGTGGTGAAAAAAACCTGGAGCGTTTGCAGCAGTGGCGCGAAGCTTGCCCGGAGTTGGTGGTGCGCAGTACGTTTATTGCAGGCTTCCCTGGTGAGACTGAAGAAGAGTTTGAGCACCTGCTCGACTTTGTGCGAGAAGCTCAAATTGATCGTGCCGGTTGCTTTGCCTATAGCGCAGTAAACGGCGCAACTGCGAATGACTTGCCCGGTATGTTGCCGGTGGAAGTTCGCGAGGAGCGTCGCGCCCGATTCATGCAGGTGGCTGAAGAAGTATCTGCAGCTCGCTTGCAGCGCCGTGTCGGCTCTGTGATGCAAGTGCTGGTGGATTCTGCGCCAGCGTTGGGTCGTAAAGGCGGAGTCGGCCGTAGCTACGCGGATGCTCCAGAAATTGATGGCGTGGTGCGCTTGTTGCCACCCGAAAAAATCAGCAAGACACTGAAAGTGGGTGAGTTCACCAAGGCGCGCATTGTGAGCGCCCAAGGCCACGATTTGGTCGCGCTTCCCATCTGATTTTTTGGCCACTGACCGATGCATCTAACGGTCAGTGGCACGAATCACACAGGCAAAAAAAAGCCGCTGTTTTCACAGCGGCTTTTCATTAACTACATTACCATTGTTGGTGCCCAGAAGAGGACTCGAACCTCCACGATGTTACTCGCTAGTACCTGAAACTAGTGCGTCTACCAATTCCGCCATCTGGGCATCTCAGGAAAGAGAGAAGTATATCAAACATTTAGGCCAAAACAGCAATTTGCTGGAAGAAGTTGAAGGAATTGTTCAAGGGCATCGGGATGGACATGGTTTTGTGTCCCGCGATGACGGTGCTCCTGATATTTATCTTCCCCCTAACGAAATGCGGGCTGTGCTGCACAAAGACCACGTCAAGGTCCGTATCGTGCGCAGTGACCGCAAAGGTCGCCCCGAGGGGCGTGTTGTTGAAATCACCGAGCGCTCTAACCAACCGATCATTGGCCGGCTTTTGCAGGAAAGCGGTGTTTGGCTGGTTGCGCCAGAAGACAAACGCTACGGCCAGGATGTGTTGATTCCGAAGGGTGCTACCAGTGTGGCAAAGCCTGGCCAGGTGGTGGTCGTAGAACTGATTGAGCCGCCTGCGCTGTTCGGACAGCCTGTGGGGCGCATCAAAGAAGTACTGGGTGAAGTTGATGACCCCGGTATGGAAATTGAAATCGCCGTGCGCAAATACAGCGTGCCGCATGAGTTTTCTGATGCTTGTGTGGCGATGGCGCGCACATTACCGGACAAGGTGCGTCCGCAAGACAAACTGCAACGTATTGATTTGACAGATATCCCTTTGGTCACCATCGATGGTGAAGATGCCCGGGATTTTGATGACGCGGTGTATTGCGAACCCGCAAGCAAAGGTCGTGGCAAGACGGCGCTCAAAGGTTGGCGTTTGTTGGTGGCAATTGCCGATGTCAGTCACTACGTGGAAACGGGCAACGCCATCGATGTGGATGCGTATGACCGAGCCACCAGCGTGTACTTTCCGCGCCGTGTCATTCCTATGCTGCCGGAAAAACTGTCTAACGGCTTGTGCTCGCTGAACCCGGAAGTCGAACGGCTGTGTATGGTGTGCGATATGTTCGTCACCGAGGACGGCGAGGTCGATGCTTACCAGTTTTACCCTGCAGTGATGTGGAGCCACGCTCGGTTCACTTACACCGAAGTGGCGGCCATCCTTGGCAATACACGAGGGCCTGAAGCCAGTAAGCGCAAAGAGCGTGTGCAGGATCTCTTGAACTTGCATGGTGTTTACCAAGCATTGCTCAAATCCCGCCACAAGCGGGGTGCGGTGGATTTCGAGACTACGGAGACACAGATTGTTTGTGATGAAAACGGTCGGATCGAAAAGATCGTGCCGCGTACTCGCAACACAGCGCATCGGTTGATTGAAGAGGCCATGCTCGCAGCGAACGTCTGCAGTGCGGACTTCATTGCCCAGAACAAGCACCAGGGCCTGTTCCGAGTGCATGAGGGTCCGACGCCTGAGAAGCAGGAAATATTACGTAGCTATTTGAAGGCCAGTGGCATTGGCATGACGATCAGTGACAACCCCGCACCGGGGGAGTTTCAGGCAATTGCTGAGGCGACTAAAGACCGACCCGACGCGCAGCAGATCCACTCGATGCTGTTGCGCTCCATGTCACAGGCCATTTACACGCCGATCAATAGCGGACATTTCGGCTTGTCGTTCGATGCCTACACGCACTTCACCAGCCCGATCCGGCGCTACCCGGATTTGTTGGTGCACCGTGTGATCAAGGCCATTCTTGCCAAGACCAAATACCAACTCCCGGCACTACCTACGCCCGGTGAAGCGCATGCCAAGCTTGCAAGGCGTCTGGAAAAAAATCTGGCTTCGAGGGTGAGCAATCCGGAAACCAAGCCCAAGAAGCTCAATGCGGAAGGTACCGCTTGGCAAGCGGCTGGTCTGCATTGCAGTGCCAATGAGCGTCGGGCGGATGAGGCTAGTCGAGATGTGGAAGCATGGCTCAAATGCAAGTACATGCGCGAGCACTTGGGTGAGGAGTATTCAGGGGTTGTGTCCTCAGCGACCACGTTTGGTTTGTTTGTGACGCTCGATGCCATGTACGTAGAGGGCTTGGTTCATATCACCGAGTTGGGCGGGGAGTATTTCCGTTTCGATGAAGCTCGGCAGGAGCTACGCGGCGAGCGGACAGGTATTCGCTATGCGATCGGTACCCGGGTTCGTATCCAAGTGAGTCGTGTGGATTTGGATGGTCGCAAGATCGATTTCCGATTGGTCCAAGACGGTCAGGGTCCTCTCCCCAAGTTGCCCGCCGACAAAGGGCATTCCCGTGATTCAAAATCGGGACGTGCTGAATTCGGTGATCGCCCAGATCTGGATCCGCCGCACTCGCCGATCTTCAAGGGCAAAGTCAGGCAGCAACGGTCCGCAGCAAAAGCGACCAAGAGTAGCCGTTCTGCAGACAAAATAGCACCTTCGGTGAAAAAAACGGCGAAGAAACGGCGATAAGAGCTGCAATCAAAACTGCTACAAAAATGGGAGCTGCTAGTCCTTGTTAAATGGGGGCTAGCAGCTTTTTTTATAGGTGCTCGATCAGGCGACTGGCAGTCAAGGTTGTTTGCGGTGGCCATTGGTCTGCCAATAGCCCATGTATATAGCATGCTTCTGACGCGGCTTCCCAAGCCGTGCTGCGCTGTGACAAGAGTGTGCCGGTTAGGCCCGCAAGTACATCGCCCGTTCCACCGATGGCGAGACGGCCATTTCCTGTGGGGTTGATGCGTGGCTTTCGACCAGGGGCTGCGATCACACTGCCAGACCCTTTCAGGATAACCGTGCATTGAAACGTTTCCGCCAATCTCTGGGCCGCGTCGAGCCGGTTGGCTTGGATCTGGGTGGTCTTGCACCCAAGCAAGCGCGCTGCTTCCAGCGGGTGAGGCGTTATCACCGTGGTGTCGGCGCGGCGCTGGACAAGTGCCTGTGCAAGGTCTGGTCTGATTGCAATCGCATTCAGTGCGTCAGCATCGATGACCAGGCGCTTTGCAAGCTCTAGCCAGTGGGGTAACTGGTGGCTGATGTCGTGCCCACCGCCGCAGCCGGCAACGACCGTAAGGCCTTGGTGTGGCAGCGTGTCGGGGCTGCGCAGCATGATATCGGGCGGAATACCCAGGCCTTGTAGTCCTTCGCTGTTCAAGAAAGCGAGAAAGACCCGGCCGGCACCCGCGTGCAAGGCGGCGCAAGCCGCCAAAACTGCGGCACCTTGCATGCCCAGTGCCCCGCCCACGATCGCGACATCTCCAAAGCTTCCCTTGTGACTTGCGTGGAGTCTGACGAGGGGCTTGGGTGTCGGGTTTAAGGTGCACCGGATCTGTTTAGTCGTGCTCTCCGTCCCTAGTTTGTGGAGCCAGATGTCACCACATACATCCCGACCTTGGTGGGTAAACAGTCCCGGTTTCAATCCAACAAGGCTCAAAGTGGCAGACGCTTGCACCACCGGTTCGAACGTAGAACCGGTGTCGGCATCCAGGCCGCTCGGGACGTCAATCGCAAAGGTGGGCTTTGCTGCTTGATTGATGCGTTTGATCCACTCCGCATAAGGTGGCTCAGGGTGGCGTTGAAGTCCGATGCCGAGGAGGGCGTCTATACAAACATCCCAGCTATCTGGCGCCTCATGGTGCACTGCGATACCTTCAGCGACCAAACGGGCCCAGGCCCTGGACGCATCAGCAGGAGCGCTTTTTGGGCTTTTGACAGCACTTACATAGACGGTTTTGCCCCAGCGATGGAGATGGATGGCAGCTTCAGCGCCATCTCCACCGTTATTGCCGTTGCCACATGCGATCCAAAAAAATTGTGAGTGTGGGGCTTGAGCGAGTACCCAACGCGCAATCGCCAGTCCGGCTTGCTCCATCAAGCCTGGGTGGCCGATGACCGGCTCGTTAGATGCTTCGATTGCGCGTATGTCCGCGCTGGAGAGCAGAGGTATTTCTGTGGTCGGTTTGGCGCTTTGGTGGCTTGCGATCCACTCAAAACTCATAGGTATCACCTTCGCGAGCCAATCGTATGACAAGCCCTTGTTGGGGTGCGCCGCGTTGGCTCAGTACTTTTGCGAAGGCGCGTTCCAGCGCATCATCGCTACGAGTGGGTTCGTGATGGGTGCAGAAAAGCACTTGGACTCCAGCCTGCTGGGCGAGTTCAATGCTTGTGGCGAAGGTGCCATGTCCCCAGCCTTTTTTTGCAGGGTATTCCTCTGCGGTGTACGAGGTGTCTGCGATCAGCACATCTACGCCGCGAATGGCCTCGACGATTGCACGGTTCTTTTCGTCCACAAGGCTCTGATAGGCCGCGTAGCCTTCATCTTGAGGGTCGTAGATGTTGTAGGGGGGTTCGTGGTCACCGGTAAAAAAGACCGATTTACCGTTGCAGTCGATCCGATAGCCGAAATCCACTACCGGGTGATTGAGAAGACAAGGCGTTACCGTCGCGCTGCCGACTTGTACCGGCTCCCCCGGGGACAGGGTCACGTATTCAATCCGCCCTTTCATTTCCTCCTCACGGACAGGAAAATAGCTGTATTGCAGCTGAACGGACATCACTTGCTCAATGCCTTTGCCCGATACGGGGTCAAAGCCGCCGTGAAGGCGCAGAGTATTCCCGGGGATGAAATTCGGGATAAAGAAGGGCAGCCCCTGGATGTGATCCCAGTGTGAGTGGGTAATCAACACGTTGGCCGTAATCGGCATTTCGGCGAGCAATGTTTGGGACAAGGGGAAGATGCCGGTGCCCGCATCCAGAATGATCAGCTCATTGTTGTCGGTGCGAATTTCAATGCAGGTGGTATTCCCGCCGTAGCGCACTGTGTGAGGCCCCGGCGAGGCAATGCTTCCCCGCACGCCCCAAAACCTGACTTTCATACGCGAGTCCTTTTACAACGTTGCGAACACTTGCGCCTCTTCGAAGATCACCCTCGGGTCACCTAATGACGCTATGACTTCATACAGTGTTCCACCCAGTCGCTTTTGCAGCGCTGTGGGAAGTTCATCGATACGGTGATTTCCTGCAAATCCAAAGGCCAGGCGCTTGCTAATCTGGTTGGCAGCAAATACACAAGCAATCATGTCAGTGTCTTTGAAGTCGTGGGGCGACAAATGCCTGATTGTTTCAACCAGTGCGGGGGCGAAGCGCCATTTCTCTGCCAGCATGGCGCCTACGATGGAATGGTCTGCCCCGATCGTGGCTTGCAACGCGGTATGCAATGAAGAACCATCATTTGCACTTCGCTCCAAGGCGAGTTTGAATTCTTCGGGCATAAATTGCGCAAAAACCACTTTCCCAAAATCGTGCAGCAGGCCGGCGATAAAGCAATCCATAGGATCAGCGTCCTGAACCCTGCTGGCTAGTTTCTTTGCGAGACCTGCCGTCGCAAGTGAATGGAGCAGGTAAGCCTGCGCATCAAACCCCGCCTTGTTTTCTTGTGGAAGCATTCCGATGGCCGCAATGCTAAGGGCAAGGTTCTTGATAGTGTTGAAGCCCAAATAGACGACCGCATGCCCGATGGAGGTCACTTGACGAGGCAGGCTGTAGTACACCGAGTTCACGACCTTCAGGACTTTGACGGTAACAACCGGGTCTTTGTCGATGACATCAACCAGATCCTTCGGTGTGCTGTCCACGTTGCGGGTGAGCACCAGGATTTTTTCTACGCTTTTGGGGAATGCGGGCATTTTGTCCACAGCCGCGGTGAGCTTTTGCGTAAGTTCCGGGCTCATGCGTTTCCCCTATGGTGTCTGTCTTGTTTAGAGAATGGAGGCAATCGATTACCGGTTGAACCTCAGCGGGTGAAGGAAATCGCCCGAAAGGCTGGCTGGACGCCCCTCTATCTGTTCGCATAGTAATCGAGCGGAGCCGCTTGCCATTCCCCAGCCATTGGCACCGTGCCCCAGGTTGATCCAGAGTCCCGGTGCACCTGCGTTCCCAACCAAGGGGAGACCGTCTGGTGTGTAGCCACAACTTCCGCGCCACACCTGACTGCCACCCGCATAGTTTGCGGCTCCAGGGAAGTATTGGTCCAGCGCGTTAAAAAGTCGTGCAATCACCCGTTTGTCATGGTCGCCCGCGCTGCCCCGATTGAGTTCTGCACCACCGCAAACGCGCAAGCGTTTGCCGAGTCTGCTGATGGTGATTCCAGTCTTGTGGTCCTGTACCGCACTTTTCGGAGCGTTCAGCGGTTCTCGAATGCCAACGCTCAGGGCGTAGGCGCTGAGCTCTGCAATGGCGCTGAGTGCAGTTGTTCTAAGCGTGATCTTGTTTCTCGCAGTGGACGTGCATAACACCACATGATCGAACACATGCTGCTCACCGCTTGCAAGCCGGAGCATGGGCTGGGCTCCTGCGACTACTTCCGTGACCTCGCTTTGGAACGCGAGTTTGCCACCAGCTTGGGTGAATTGCTGCTTGATGGCCAAGACAAATTGCCGACAGTTCATGACGCGGTCTGTGGGCAAGCGGATAGCTTTGCGGATGTGGCCGTGGTTCTGTAGCGAGGGCTCGGCAACCTCAAGTTCAGATGCCCCTAGCACTTGGTACGGCATCTCCAGCGCTTTCATGCTGTCCAAAACTCTGTGGAATGTGTTGAGCTCTTCGTCATTCCGCAGAAGAATCAATTGCCCATCACTTTGTTCCAGCTCTAGCATGCCGTCTTTGACAGTGGCGTCGTTGATTTCGATGCTGCTTTGAATCAATTGTTGAGCGAACCGAATGCGACTTGTAACCGTCTCTTCGGACCCATGGCTAGAGGCCTGCCACAACCAGCGCAAGTCCGGTAATGAACCTTTGCGGAGCCGGGTGAGCTTTCGGGTAAGTTGGCTAAACCTGCTCAAGTGGTTCCCTGAAACTCCTACGCCTGAAAAAGGAAGCGCGTACGCCGGACTGCAAATGCCTCCATTCGCAAAGGTGCTGCCTTCACCCGCGGCTCCGTTTTTGTCAAAAACGGTAACTTCGTGTCCCCGATTGCATAGCTCATGCGCTGCTGCGAGGCCAACCACACCTGCTCCCACTACCGCAATTTTCATTTCAGCTTTCGACTTGTGAATCTCTTGTCCAGATCCTGTATTTTTTCATAGCTTTACTGAATTTTCCGCTGCAAATGTCGCCAAATTGCGATCGTTCTTGCTGCTGTTCGCACAGGGCTCGCAGGCTATTCATGGGTGCTGCATGCTATACTCGACGGGCTTAGGGGGTAAGTGCCCACTAAGTAATCACAAATCGCCCCCCAAAGGTGTTGTGCCAGCGAGTAGCTGCGCAATCAGCGGGGCGGATTTCAGACCCAACCTTCGGAGTTAAATATGGCAGTAACAATGCGCGAAATGTTGGAAGCAGGCGTCCACTTTGGTCACCAAACCCGCTTCTGGAACCCCAAGATGGCACCGTTCATCTTCGGTCACCGTAACAAGATTCACATCATCAACCTGGAAAAGTCTTTGCCGATGTTCCAGGAGGCAGCGAAGTTCGTTCGCCAATTGTCCGCAAAGCGTGGCACCATTTTGATGGTTGGCACAAAGCGTCAAGCCCGTGAAATTGTCTCCGCAGAAGCTCAGCGCGCCGGCGTTCCCTTTGTGGACCAGCGTTGGTTGGGCGGCATGTTGACGAACTTCAAAACCGTCAAGACTTCCATCAAGCGCCTGAAGGACATGAAAGTCCAGCAAGAAGCCGGTTTGGACAGCATGAGCAAAAAAGAGCAGTTGATGTTTGCTCGTGAGCTGGAAAAATTGGAAAAAGACATTGGCGGTATTCAAGAAATGAATACCTTGCCAGATGCGATTTTTGTGATCGACGTTGGTTACCACAAGATTGCTATCGCTGAAGCCCGCAAGTTGGGCATTCCTTTGATCGGTGTTGTGGACTCTAACCACTCCCCCGAAGGCATCGACTACGTGATTCCCGGTAACGACGACTCTTCGAAGGCGGTGACTTTGTACGCCCGCGGAATCGCTGACGCGATTCTGGAAGGCCGTGCAAATGCCGTGGAGGACGTGGTCAAGGCCGTTGCCGCTGAAGGCAATGATGAGTTCGTTGAAGTGAGCGAAGCTTCCGCTTAAGCCCTTTTGCACCCGGAAAAGGGGGCTTTGTTGCCCCTTTTTTTTAGCCTTTATTTAAACTGTTTAGATTCGGAGAATACAAATGGCAGCAATTACAGCGAGCATGGTGGCAGAACTGCGCGGCAAGACCGATGCTCCAATGATGGAATGCAAAAAAGCACTGACTGAAGCCGAAGGCGATATGGCCAAGGCGGAAGAGATTTTGCGCGTCAAGTTGGGTAGCAAGGCTGGTAAAGCCGCTGCCCGTGTGACGGCTGAAGGCGTTGTTGCCTCCAGCATTGCCAATGGCGTTGGCGCGTTGATCGAAGTGAACTGCGAAACTGACTTCGTGACCAAGAACGACAGCTTTTTGGCATTGGCTGCGGCCGCAGCGGCACTCGTCGCCCAGAACAACCCTGTTGATGTGGCTGCATTGAGCGCTTTGGCTTACGAGCAAGACGGCTTTGGCCCCACACTCGAAGACGTCCGCAAAGGCTTGATCGGCAAGATCGGCGAAAACATGACCTTCCGTCGTTTCAAGCGATTCGACGGCTCTGCCAAACTGGCCTCCTACCTGCACGGCACCCGTATCGGTGTGGTTGTTGAGTTCGATGGCGACGAATCCGCTGCGAAAGATGTGGCGATGCACGTTGCTGCCATGAAGCCCGTGTCCTTGTCTGCAGACCAAGTTCCTGCTGAGCTGGTGGAGCGTGAGCGTTCCGTGGCAGCTGCAAAGGCTGCCGAAGATGCTGCAGTCGCAACCGCAGCGGGCAAGCCCGTTCAATCTGCAGAAATCGTGGCAAAGCGCATCGAGGGCGGTGTTCAGAAGTACCTGAAAGAGGTCTCTTTGTTCAATCAGCCTTTTGTCAAAAACGACAAGCAAACTGTGGAGCAGATGTTGAAGTCGATTAATACAACCGTGAAGGGTTTCACGCTGTACGTAGTGGGCGAAGGCATTGAGAAGAAGGTCGATGACTTTGCTGCAGAAGTTGCAGCGCAAGTTGCGGCTGCCAAGCAGTCCGCTTAATTCCACAACACGAATCGTCCACCGAACGGGAGTCATCTATGAGTCAATCCAAACCTGCTTACAAGAGAATTTTGCTTAAGCTGTCAGGCGAGGCCTTGATGGGTGACGACCAGTTCGGTATCAATCGCGACACCATCGTCCGTATGGTGGATGAGATTGCCGAAGTGACGCGCCTTGGTGTTGAGGTGGCTGTTGTGATTGGTGGGGGAAACATTTTCCGTGGGGTCGCTGGTGGTTCGGTCGGCATGGATCGCGCAACAGCCGACTACATGGGGATGCTTGCTACAGTGATGAATGCATTGGCCTTGGGCGACACCATGAACAAAGCGGGTTTGACGGCTCGCGTGATGTCTGCGATTGGGATTGAGCAGGTTGTTGAGCCTTACGTTCGTCCAAAGGCGCTGCAATATCTCGAAGAGGGTAAGGTCGTTATTTTTGCTGCAGGTACAGGTAATCCCTTCTTCACAACCGATACTGCAGCTGCGTTGCGCGGCGCGGAAATCGGAGCTGAAATGGTCTTGAAGGCGACGAAAGTGGATGGTGTTTACACCGCGGATCCGAAAAAGGATCCGGCTGCAACGCGCTATTCCAACATCACCTTTAACGACGCGATGACCCAAAATCTGGGGATCATGGATGCTGCAGCGTTTGCCCTGTGCCGTGATCAAAAACTGCCAATCAAAGTCTTCTCAATCTTCAAGCATGGCGCGCTTAAACGTGTTGTGATGGGCGAAGACGAAGGCACCTTGGTGCACGTTTGAGCATTGGGTTGTAGATAGATACTGAGCGAGGAAAAAATGTCCGTTGCTGAAATCAAGAAAACGCTGGATACCAAGATGGAGCAGTCCATCGCAGCTTTGAAAAACAACTTGACGAAAATTCGCACCGGCCGTGCGAATCCTGCGTTGTTGGATACGGTCCATGTGGACTACTACGGCTCCATGGTGCCCTTGAGCCAGGTTGCCAACTTGTCTCTCATCGATGCGCGGACTATCAGCGTGCAGCCTTGGGAAAAGAACATGGCCCAGAAGATCGAGAAGGCGATTCGTGACAGCGATCTCGGTTTGAATCCTTCCAGTTTGGGCGAGTTAATTCGTGTTCCATTGCCAGCGATGACAGAAGAGCGACGCAAGGAACTCACCAAGGTCGTGCGCGGAGAAGGCGAGGCGAGCAAAGTCGCCATTCGCAATCTGCGCCGTGACGCCAACGAAGCGGTGAAAAAGCTAGTTAAAGACAAACTTGCCTCCGAAGATGATCAAAAGCGTTGCGAAGCTGATGTCCAAAAAGTGACAGACAAGCACATCACGGAAGTTGACCGTTTGGTAGCGTCCAAAGAGCAAGATTTAATGGCCGTTTAAGGCCTTGCAGATGTCATCATCCGGAAATCCATCTGGACTCCATGTCGCCATCGTGATGGATGGAAACGGCAGGTGGGCATCGAAGCGTTTTTTGCCGCGTTTAGCAGGTCACAAGCAAGGGGTAGAGGCGTTGAAGCGCATAGTCCGGGCTTGTCCATCACGAGGCATCGCGGCACTGACAGTGTTTGCATTTTCCTCAGAGAACTGGAGTCGACCCGCTGATGAGGTTTCCGGCTTGATGGACATTCTCGTCGGTGCGCTCACCCGCGAGGTGGCTCAGCTCAGTGCAGAGGGCGTTCGAATCCGTTTTGTTGGAAGTCGCGCTGGTCTCTCTGAGAAGGTTCAGCACGGCTTGAGCCAAGCGGAATTGGACACCTTAGGCAACACCTCACTGGACCTCAACATTTGCTTCAACTACGGCGGGCGATGGGATATCGTACAAGCGGCGAATGCCTTGGTTGCCCGTGGTGCCGCAATTACGGAGCAAACTCTGGGCGAGGCCATGGCATTGGCTCCGTCAACTGACCCGGACTTGCTTATTCGGACCGGCGGTGAATTCAGGATTAGTAATTTCTTGTTGTGGCAGTCCGCCTACTCCGAGCTCATCTTTAGCCCTAAGTTATGGCCTGATTATGCGGAAGCGGATTTGGACGCCGCGCTGGAGGAGTTTGCCTCCAGAGAGCGTCGCTTCGGCAAAACCTCGGCTCAGATTGCGTAGTCTCTAAGCCTCTCTTACCAGGGTACCTATGTTGCGCCTACGCATTTTTACGGCAGTAGCGTTACTTGCCGTGCTTCTTCCTGCGGTTTTTTATCCTCATCCCGCAGCGTTTGCCGTGGTCGCAGGTGTCTTGATGGCCTGTGGGGCATGGGAATGGTTTCGGTTGAATCAATCTTCTGATTCGGGGGCTCTTGCAGCGGGCGTCGCCTGTGCTGCGGTTTGTTTCTTGTTCTGGTCCTTTCCATTGCCGGCAAAGGCCATGAGCGTTATTTGGTCGTTCTCGGCGCTTGCATGGGTGGTCGGTGGCGGCATTTTGCTGAGGGCGGGTGTCCCTGCGTGGCCCTTGATTCCATCGGCATTGCGTCAGTTGCTGGGTTTCGTGCTTTTATGTTTTGCATGGCTGGCTGTCGTCAATGCCAGGGCCCTTGGCATCAACTTCTTGTTTTCTGCAATGGCTCTCGTTTGGGTCGCTGACATTGCAGCTTACTTCGCGGGCCGCAGATTCGGTGGACGTTTCTTTTCCGATAAGTTGGCACCAGGCATCAGTCCAGGGAAAACGCGCGAGGGTGCTATCGGTGGCTTGATTGGCGTGGTGCTCCTCGCCTTCGGCTGGTGCATGGCTGACCAGCATTTCTTAATGGACTCCAAAAGCATCTTCTCGATATTGGCCGAGCGTCATTGGCTGTTTATGCTGTTGGGCGCTATTTTCCTGGGGTTGATGAGTATCTGTGGTGACTTGTTGGAGTCGCTGGTCAAGCGTTCTGCAGGTGCCAAAGACAGCAGTCAGCTGTTGCCTGGCCACGGAGGAGTTCTGGACAGAGTCGACGCACTTTTACCAGTCATTCCACTTGCCATGCTTTTGCAAGCGTTTTAGTTCGGGGCTTCCATGCAACAGGTTTCAGTTTTGGGGTCGACCGGTTCAATTGGTGTCAACACATTGGACGTTTTGCGCAGACACACTGACAGGTTTCAGGTTTTTGCATTAACAGCATCCACGCGCGTAGACCAGATGGTGGAGCAGTGTCTGGAATTCCGACCACGCTACGCTGTGATGGTGGATTCCTTGAGTGCCACTACTTTGCAGTCACGCCTAAAGGCTGAGGGCATGAGCACGGAGGTGTTATCGGGCGTCCATGCTTTGAGTGAAGTGGCATCTCACCCAGACGTTCACATAGTCATGGCCGCCATTGTGGGGGCGGCAGGACTAGAGTCTTGTATTGCTGCTGCGCTTGCTGGTAAGCGGCTGTTACTGGCGAACAAAGAGGCCTTGGTGGTAGGCGGTAACGTGTTTATGTCAGCGGTGGAGCGAGGTGGCGCCACATTACTACCGATTGACAGCGAGCACTCCGCGATTTTCCAGTCCCTGCCGGCTGACAAAAGCCTCTGGAAAGCGTCGGTGGACAAGCTCATATTGACAGCGTCTGGTGGTCCTTTCAGAACGTGGTCACCCTCACAGATCGCAGCAGCAAGCCCTGAGCAAGCCTGCGCGCACCCAAACTGGGTTATGGGGCGCAAAATTTCGGTGGACTCCGCCACCATGATGAACAAAGCTCTAGAGGTGATCGAAGCCAAGTATTTGTTCAATGTCTCTCCTCGTCAAATTGACGTTTTGATTCATCCTCAAAGCGTGATCCATTCCATGGTCCAGTATGTGGACCACTCGGTGGTTGCTCAGTTGGGAACTCCGGATATGCGGGGGCCGATAGCCTACGGTCTGTCGTGGCCCGCGCGTGTGGAGTCGGGAGCGGCACCCTTGGACTTTTTTACCATGTCGTCATGGACCTTCGAATCGATCCGTGATGAACAGCACCAAAGCCGCTTTCCCGGACTTTTCTTGGCCTGGGAAACTTTAGAGGGGCAAAGCGGCTCAACAGCTGTACTGAATGCTACCAATGAAGTCGCCGTTGCAGCATTTTTGAACCGTGAGATACGCTTTGATCAGATTTATACGGTAAATCGTGCCGCCCTTAACGCTTTGTCCTACACATCACCTGACGATTTGGCTGCGCTTTTGGCGCTTGATGCTGAAGCGCGCGCGGTGGCTACCCAGCACTGCCGCGCACTCTCGACCTGAAATAAGAGGAAATCCATGCAAACCATAGTCGCCTTCCTTGTTGCGATAGGCCTATTGGTTGCTGTGCACGAGTGGGGGCACTACATCGTTGCGCGGGCCTGTGGGGTCAAGGTTTTGCGGTTTTCAATCGGCTTTGGTCCTAGGCTCTGGAGCAGGGTGAGCTCTCGGAGCGGTACAGAATTCGCTGTAAGTCTGATTCCTTTGGGTGGATACGTAAAAATGCTCGACGAGCGCGAAGCAAAAGTCGACCCAGCGGATCGCCATCAAGCATTCAACAGCCAGTCCCTTAGCAGGCGAAGCGCTATCGTGGCTGCTGGACCGTTGATTAATTTGACCTTCGCTGTACTGCTGTATTCCCTTTTGAACTGGCAAGCGACTCCGGCAGCTGCGCCTGTCTTGCCAGTCCCAGTCACGGGTTCTCAAGCAGAAATGGGTGGTTGGACTGGCGGAGAGCGCGTATTACGCGTTGGGACCTCACCGGATGCACTGGAACCAGTTCAAACTTTTGATGAGTTTCGCTGGCGGCTGACATCGGCGGCATTGGGGCGATCGACGCTTTTTATAGAAACTGTATCGGGTCAGGAGAGAACGTCTGGGTCACCGGTCGTCCGGCCGCTCAGTTTTGAGCAAACATCGGCCACGGCAGCAGATGCGTCGATGTTTCAGAAAATTGGGTGGGTATCTCCTTTTTCCAAGCCGGTGTTGGGGGATGTTGCGCCTGATTCGCGCGCAGCTTTGGCGGGTTTGCAGTCCCATGATTTGGTCACATCGGTCAACAGAAGTCCGATTGCTGATGCATCCACATTGCGTACGATGATTCGCTCCTCCCCTGAAAAGGCGATGGAGTGGGTCGTCG
>DAINNP010000001.1:22696-31034 GCA_036735785.1 Rhodoferax sp.
ACATTGCGTACGATGATTCGCTCCTCCCCTGAAAAGGCGATGGAGTGGGTCGTCGTCCGAGGCTCCGACAGCTTGAGTCTGTCCGTTACTCCTGCGCTGGATCGCTCAGGCGGGCAACCCATAGGGAGGGTAGGGGCCTTTGTGGGCTCGATACCTGAAATGGTGGAGGTTCAGTACGGGTTCTTCGAGGGCATATCGCGCGCCGTAAAAAAGACCGGCGATATCGCATGGATGTCGCTCACAACCATGGGGCAAATGCTGACGGGTCAGGTATCGCTGACCAACCTGAACGGGCCCCTGGCAATTGCGGACTATGCGGGTAAGTCAGCTGCACTGGGTTTTGTCTCTTTTGTAGGCTTTCTCGCTTTGGTGAGCATCAGCTTGGGGGTGCTCAACCTTCTACCTCTGCCTGTCTTGGATGGCGGGCACCTGATGTATTATCTTTGGGAAGGCGTCACCGGTCGTCCTGTGCCTGAAAAGTGGTGGGAACGACTGCAACGACTCGGAATTGCGTTGTTGTTGGTGATGATGTCGGTTGCCTTGTACAACGACATCCAACATATCTTGGGTTAGGCCACCTTCGTGGCAACCTAGACCCTCGGAGATTCAAATTGAAATTTATGAAATCAAGCAGCCGCAAGGTCCGTTTTGCGGCCGTGGGTGGTCTTTTGGCGCTCCTGATCCAAAA
Source organism: Rhodoferax sp. (assembly GCA_036735785.1). Lineage (GTDB taxonomy): Bacteria > Pseudomonadota > Gammaproteobacteria > Burkholderiales > Burkholderiaceae_C > Allorhodoferax. Next base: position 23,385 of record DAINNP010000001.1, read on the forward strand.
TGCCTGGGCCATCGACCCTTTTCCGGTGAAAGACATCCTTGTCGAAGGTTTACAGCGTGTCGAGGCAGGTACCGTTTTTGCGTCTATCCCGGTCCGCGTGGGGGACACCTATACTGATGAAAAGGCAGCGGCGTCCATCCGGGCGTTGTTCGCCTTGGGTTTGTTCAAGGATGTGCGTATCGAGAGCAACAATGGCGTAGTCGTTGTGATTGTGGAAGAGCGTCCCAACGTGGCGGACGTCGATTTCTCTGGAAATCGGGAGTTCGACAAGGATGTACTCAAACGCGCCTTGCGCGATATTGGGCTCTCGGATGGTCGCCCCTTTGACAAAGCGCTTGTCGACCGTGCAGAGCAGGAGTTGAAACGGCAGTACATCAGCAAGAGCATGTACGCCGTAGAAATTGTCACTACAGTCACGCCGATTGAGCGCAATCGGGTAAACGTAAGCTTTGCTGTCACTGAAGGTGAAGTTGCCAAAATCAGCGAAATTTCGTTCGTTGGTAATAAATCGTTTTCCTCGAGCACGCTGCGTGGTCTGTTCGATTCAGACACGGGGAATTGGCTAAGTTGGTACACCAAATCCAACCGGTATACCCGTGCCAAGTTAAATGCGGACGTCGAGACGCTCCGATCGTATTACCTGGCGCGTGGTTTCTTGGAGTTCAAGGTAGATACCACCCAAGTAGCTATTTCTCCCGACAAGAAAGACATAGCGATTACTCTCAGTGTGACTGAGGGAGAGCAGTTTGCAGTATCCAATATCAAATTGGCCGGGAATTTTTTAGGCAAAGAGACTGAGTTCCAGTCCTTGGTAACGATCAAAGCGGGTGAGCCCTATAACGCAACGGACGTAGCTCAAACCACGAAGGCGTTTACCGATTATTTTGCCAATTTTGGATATGCTTTTGCCCGCGCCGAGGCCCGAACAGAGATCGAGCGCACCACCAATCGGGTGGAGATTACTCTCGTGGGAGAGCCATCTCGCCGTGTATACGTTCGGCGTATCAACGTCGCAGGTAACGACCGAACTCGCGACGAAGTAATTCGCCGGGAGTTCCGCCAACTAGAGGCCGCTTGGTACGACGGAGATAAAATCCGCTTGTCGCGTAACCGCGTGGATCGCTTGGGTTACTTCACCAATGTGGGCATTGAAACCCAAGAAGTAGCGGGTGCCCCTGACCAAGTTGACCTTACCATTTCAGTGACGGAGAAGCCGACAGGAAGCATCAGCTTGGGCGCGGGTATATCGAGTGCTGATGGACTGGGGTTGTCGTTCGGTTTTAAGCAAGAGAATGCCTTCGGGTCGGGCAATTCGCTCGGGATTGAAGTCAATACCAGCAAATCTAACCGCACAGTGGTGCTAAGCACTTCAGATCCGTACTTCACAGATGACGGTGTGTCGCGAACCTTTGATTTGTATCAGCGGACCTCCCGTCCTTACGACGATGTATCGACCTACGCAATTGAGACTACCGGCATCGGTGTTCGTTTCGGGGTTCCATTTTCGGATTCAGATACCGTGTTTTTCGGATTAGGTGCGGACAAAACGCGAATCATCCCCGGTACACTTTTGCCTACGGTTTACCAAGACTATGCCAACGAGTTTGGTTACAGCGCAACAGCGGTGCCACTGACAATAGGTTGGTCGCGTGACACCCGGGACAGCGCATTGGTGCCCAGTACTGGTCGCGTGATTCGCACCAACGGTGAATGGAGCGTGGGTGGTGACATGCGATACGTTCGGGGTACTGCGCAGTACCAGCAGTTTGTACCCGTTACCCGAAGGGTGACTGCTGCGTTCAATAGTGAGCTGTCTATCGGAGCAGCGACTGGCTCCGGTTCCTATCCGATTTTCAAAAACTACTACCTAGGTGGTCTAGGGTCGGTTCGTGGCTTCGAGCAGGGAAGTCTCACGACCGCGGCTCAACGAGCTGCGTCGTTGACGGCTACTGGTGGTGCAAAGAAAGTAGTGTTCAACGCAGAGCTTTTGTCTCCACTGCCCGGTGGTGGAAATGATCGCACCTTGCGCGGTTTTGCATTCGTTGATGCGGGTGGTATCTACGCGCCCAATGAGTCCATCCAGCTTTCTGAGTTGCGCTCGTCATTTGGCGTAGGCATCAGTTGGATTTCGCCCGTTGGTCCCTTGCGTTTGGCATTTGCCCGACCCTTATCCAAATTTGACGCAGATAAAATGCAGTCTATTCAATTTCAAATTGGAACCACTTTTTAATGAAAACAGCACAAATCAAATGGGCGTTATTGGCGGCGATGGCTTTGACGGCCACCAGCGGTTTTGCCCAAGAGTCCAAGGTCGGTTACATCAACACACAACGCATCACGACAGAGTCTGCGCCAGCCAAGGCGGCCCAGGCGAAGTTGGAGGCGGAGTTTTCCAAGCGCCAGAAAGATCTCGCAGACGTCCAGCAGTCACTCAAGTCTATGAGCGACAAGTTCGAACGTGATGCACCCGCTATGTCCGAGACTCAGCGGACCACACGCCAAAAAGAATTTGCTGAGCAAAATCGCGACTTTCAGCGAAAGCAACGTGAATTTCAGGAAGACTTGAATGGCCGTCGCAACGAAGAGTTGCAACAAGTCTTGGACAAGGCAAACAAGGCAGTGAAGCAAGTTGCCACGGACGAGAAGTACGACATCGTGATCCAAGAGGTGGTCTACAGCAGCCCACGTCATGACATCACCGAGAAGGTACTGAAAATCCTCAACCAAAGCGCCAAATAAACTTTGTCGCAAGCGTTATCTCATGTGAGTTCCCATTCGCTGTCCTCCTTGGTATCAAAACTGGGGGGGGAGCTTATAGGTGCGGGCGATGTCGTGATTTCAGGCCTTGCGCCTCTGGAGTCAGCCACTGCACAAGACATCAGCTTTCTGAGCAATCCGAAGTATCAGCAACAGTTGTCTCAGAGCCGAGCAGGTTGCGTGATCGTGAGCCCGGCCATGGCTGCTGACGGTGCTCGACGCGGTCCTTGCATCGTCACTCCCAATCCTTATTTGTATTTCGCGCGGTTGACGCAGCTTTGGCGGCAGCTTACTGCGCGTTCGCTCACAGATGAGCCCTTGGTTCACGCCAGCGCAGTGGTGCACCCAGAGGCCCATATTGCGGCAACAGCCCGCATCGGCCCTTTGTGCGTCATTGAAGCTGGTGCTCGCATCGGCGAACACACGGTATTGAAGTCACGGGTTACGGTGGGCGAGGATTGCCAGATTGGTGATCGTTGTATCGTGCATTCGGGCGTGGTCATCGGTGCTGATGGTTTTGGCTTTGCTCCTGACGGTGCTCGCTGGGAAAAAATTGAGCAATTGGGCGCTGTCAGAATTGGCAATGACGTAGAAATCGGTGCCAACACCTGTATCGACCGTGGTGCCTTGCAAGACACGGTGATTGAGGATGGGGTCAAGCTGGACAACCTGATTCAGATTGGCCACAACGTCCGCATCGGCGCACACACGGCAATGGCGGGTTGCGTTGGCGTTGCCGGATCTGCCACTATCGGCTCGGGCTGCACGGTGGGTGGGGGGGCGATCATCCTCGGCCATTTGTCTTTGGCCCCAGGCGTGCATGTTTCTGCAGCCACTGTAGTGAGCAAGTCGATACACAAGCCGGGCCAATACACGGGGATATTCCCGCTGGACGAAAACGCCAATTGGGAGCGCAATGCGGCTTCATTGAAGCAACTGCACAGCCTGCGCGATCGAATTAAAACCTTGGAAAAAGAGAAGAAGCCATGATGGATATCCATAAAATTTTGAAGCAATTGCCGCACCGCTATCCATTTTTGTTGGTGGATCGCGTGCTTGAGTTGGAAAAAGGCAAAACCATCAAGGCGCTGAAGAACGTCACGATCAACGAGCCGTTTTTTGAGGGGCATTTCCCTCACCGCCCCGTGATGCCGGGTGTGTTGATGTTGGAAGCACTGGCCCAAGCCGCCGCCTTGCTGGCTTTCGATGCGCTGGATACCTCTCCTAACGACCAGATGGTCTACTACTTTGCAGGGATCGACGGCGCACGCTTCAAGCGCCCGGTGGAGCCGGGCGACCAGCTCACGCTCAACGTGGAAATGCTGCGTATGAAAGCCGGAATCTTTAAATTCAAAGCCAGTGCCATGGTCGGGGATGAGTTGGCCTGCGAGGCCGAGTTGACCTGCGCCATGCGCGCCATCAGCTAAGGGCTAGACGTGTCAAACGTACATCCCACCGCCATCGTTTCGCCCGGTGCTGAGCTCGACAGCTCGGTCACCGTCGGTCCATACACTGTGATCGGCCCGCATGTGCGTATCGGTGCCGGCACGACGGTCGGCCCGCATTGCGTGATCGAGGGGCACACCACGATCGGGCAAGACAACCGGATCTTTCAGTTCAACTCTTTGGGCGCGATCCCGCAAGACAAGAAATATGCGGGTGAGCCTTGCGAACTGGTGATTGGTGACCGCAACACGATCCGCGAGTTTTGCACCTTCAATATCGGTTCGCCGGGCGATGCCGGTGTGACCCGCGTGGGCAATGACAACTGGATCATGGCCTATGTGCACCTTGCACACGACTGTGTGGTGGGCAATCACGTGATCTTCGCCAACAACTCCCAGTTGGCAGGTCATGTGCACGTGGACGATTGGGTCATTCTCGGTGGGTTTACCGTGGTCCACCAGTTTGTGCGTTTGGGTGCTCACAGCATGAGCGCTATGTGCTCGTTGTTGTTTGCCGATTTGCCGCCTTTCGTGATGTGCCAAGGGCAACCGGCCGCTGCGCGGTCGATGAACTTTGAAGGTTTGCGCCGCCGGGGTTGGACGCCGGAGCGTATCTCAGGCATCAAAGCGATCCACAAAGCGCTCTACCGCGATGACCTTACGCTAGAACAAGCCAAGGAACGCATCGCGCTCATGGCCGCAGAACGTCCTGAAACAGCCCCGGACGTCGCCATGATGAACACCTTCCTCGCTGGCGTGTCCGCTCAGCGCGGTATCGTGCGCTGAGCGCGTTTTTTGCTGGATGGCCATGGCGAGGAGTACGTCCCCCGGTTCAGAGCCATCCCTCGCGCTCGTTGCGGGCGAGGCTTCCGGTGATCTGCTAGCCGGCCTGCTGCTAGCCGGCATGCGTGCGCGCTGGCCTGCCGCCACGTCGGGCGGAATCGGCGGCCCGCAGATGGCCAAGCAAGGCTTCGACGCCTGGTGGCCGCACCACAAATTGGCGGTACACGGATTCAGCTGGGAGTTGCTGCGGCGCTACCGCGAGATCGTGGGGATTCGTGCATCCTTGGGTGATCGATTGCTGGCGGACAAGCCGGATGTATTCATCGGTGTCGATGCCCCGGATTTCAACCTGGCCCTCGAAGCCCGGCTCAAGCAGCACGGTATCAAAACGGTGCATTTCGTTTGTCCCTCGATCTGGGCCTGGCGGCCGGAGCGGGTGGAAAAGCTCCGCCAGAGCACAGACCATGTGCTGTGCATCTTTCCTTTCGAGCCTGCATTGTTGGCGTCCCACGGCATAGCGTCTACCTATGTGGGACACCCGCTGGCAAACGTCATTCCTATGGACCCTGACAAAGCCGCCGCACGACACGCTTTGGGCTTGCAGCCGGAAGATGAGGTGGTGGCTATCTTGCCGGGTAGCCGTCAATCCGAGATCCGGCACCTCGCCTTGCGATTCTTTAAGGCTGCAGCCCTCATGCTGAATGCGCGAGCTGCTATTAAATTTATAGTACCTGCCGTGCCGGGCTTGTTGCCCGAAATCACCGCTATTGCAGAGCGCAGCGGCATCGCTAGCCGCTTGCAGTTGTTGACCGGTCAGAGTCACACCGCCTTGGCCGCCTGCGACGTCACCTTGATTGCCAGCGGTACCGCCACCCTGGAGGCCGCTCTGTTCAAGCGGCCCATGGTGATCGGCTACCACATGTCTTGGTTGTCGTGGCAAATCATGCGGCGCAAACGCCTGCAGCCGTGGGTAGGCCTACCCAATATTTTGTGCCGGGATTTCGTGGTGCCAGAGCTCCTGCAAGACGACGCAACCCCGGCTGCATTGGCGCAGGCCACGCTGCAGTGGCTGGACGCGGCGCGCAGCGAGCCTGCCAAAATAGCGGCCCTCCAATCCACTTTCCGCACGCTGCACACTGATTTGCGGCGTGACACCGCCACCCTTGCGACCGATGCCATCGAAAAAGTCCTCCAAAGCTAAAGCTGCTGCGCCCGGCGTGCAGCAAGTAGCCTTCAGTTGGGACCTGCCCGGGCTCATGGCTGGTGTGGATGAGGCCGGCCGTGGTCCGCTGGCTGGGCCTGTGGTCGCCGCGGCAGTCATTCTGGATGAGTTGCGTCCTATCGCCGGGTTGAATGACTCCAAAAAACTGACGGCAGCGCGCCGCGAAAAGCTGTTTGACGAAATCCGCGCCAAGGCTCTGTGCTGCTCGATTGCACAAGCCTCTGTCGAGGAGATCGATGAAATCAATATCCTGCAAGCCACCTTGCTGGCCATGCGCCGTGCGGTGGAGGGCTTGCGCTTGAAGCCTGCCAAAGTGCTGGTCGACGGCAACCGCTTGCCCGTCCTTGACGTGTTGGCTGAGGCGATCGTCAAAGGGGATGCAACCGTGCCTGCGATTTCAGCCGCCTCGATCCTCGCCAAGGTGACCCGTGACCGCTGGTGCGCTGAGCTGGACGCTCAGTATCCCCAGTACGGCTTCGCCGCCCACAAAGGCTACGGGACTGCGGTGCATCTTGCCGCCCTTGAGGCCCATGGTGCGTGTCCCGCGCACCGTAAAACTTTTGCGCCGGTCACCCGGGTGCTGTAAACCGCTATGACCGAACCTGTATTCATCAGCTCCCGTGAGAACGCACTTCTTAAAGAATTGCGCAAACTCAGCACCGACAACACCGCCTATCGCAAAGCCGGGCGATTCTGGATCGAGGGAGACCACCTGTGCGGAGCCGCCTTGACCCGTGGTGTGAAGCCTGCAGTGTTGGTGGCTTCTGAGTCATTTTGGCCTCTAGCCCCCGTCGAATATGCGCGAGCAGCTATCAAAATCGTAGTGATTCCGGATGGGTTGTTCCGCGAGATCAGTGGCTTGGAGTCGCCGGCCCGTGTTGGCTTCGTGGTCGATTTGCCGGCCGCTGCCGAGATAGACCCCGATGCTGCCACCGTCATTCTTGACCGGGTGCAAGACGCGGGGAATGTGGGCTCTATCTTGCGTAGCGCGGGCGCATTCGGCTTTCGCCAAGTGTTGGCGCTCAAAGGGGCGGCCGCTTTATGGAGCCCTAAAGTTTTGCGCGCTGGCATGGGTGCACATTTCGGACTCCAATTGGTCGAAGGCTTGGAACTGGCAGACCTAGATGCCCTGCGTGTGCCGTTGGTGGTGACAAGTTCACACCAAGGGGATTTGGTGCAGCGAATTGATTTGCCGCATCCCTGTGCTTGGGCGATGGGGCATGAAGGGCAGGGCGTTTCTGAGGCTCTGATGGCGCGCGCCACCGTGTTTGCCCGCATTGGCCAGCCGGGGGGCGAGGAGTCTCTCAATGTGGCCGCAGCAGCAGCCATTTGTCTGCATGCCAGTAGTTTGAAGCTTGCCTGAAACTGAATTCGGGTTTGCCCTCGGTTATAATCAGAGGCTTTCCAGAAAACAGCCGTCCCAAGCGCAACTCTGCACATTCC
>DAINNP010000002.1:0-6313 GCA_036735785.1 Rhodoferax sp.
GTGCCGCTACCCAAGTCAAACACAGCGCCCGTGACAGTGGTGGCCAAGGTGATGGTGTCTGCCCCTGAGCCGCCCTTGAGCGATTCAATATTCGACAAGGTGACCGAGTTGGCACCACTGCCACTGGCCAGCAGCACCAAGGTGTCGGTGCCCGAGCCCAAGTCGTAGCTGTTGCCAGCCACGATTTGGGTCAGGGTGACGGAGTCATTCGCATCACCACCCACGAGGCTCTCGATTGCGGCATCAATTGACAGGCTGTTGTTGAAGTTGGCCAAGGTCAACACGTCAGCACCGGCGCCCAGGCTGACGGAGCCTCCAGAAATCGCGGTGGTGAGCGTGATCAAGTCATCGCCAGCATTGCCCACAATGGTTTCGACGTTGCCCAGCGATACGGTGTTGTTGGCGTTGAACAAGGTGATCTTGTCGGAGCCACCACCCAGATCAATCGTGCCGCTGGTTTGGGCCGCGCTCAGGGTCAAGGTGTCGGCACCGGTGCCACCGAGGACAGACTCAATGCCGGCCAGGGTCAGGGTGTTGGCCCCGTCAGCCAGGGTCAGCTGGTCATTGCCGGTGCCGAGGTCGTAGTTGTGGCCGCTGACGGCGGCCGACAAGGCAATCGTGTCGTCGGCAGAGCTGCCCACCAGCGATTCGATGGAGCCGTTCAGCGTCAGGGTATTGGCGCCCAGACCCGAAAGCGTGAGGCGGTCCGCTCCTGCGCCTAGATCGTAGGTGTTGCCGGTTACTGCACCATCTAGGGTCAGGGTGTCGGCACCGGAGTTTCCGAGCACGCTCTCCACGGTGCTGCTGACGGTAAAGCTGTTGGCTGCATTGGCCAGAACCAAGGTGTCGTTGCCAGCGCCAAGGCTGAAAGCGCCGGTGCTCACGCCACCGGTGAAGGTGATGGTGTCTGCACCCGAGCCACCGGTGATGGTTTCCACCGAGTTGCTGGCGGTGAGGCTGTTGGTGCCATCGGCCAGGCTCAGGCTGTCGCTGCCGGAGCCGAGGTCAAAGTTGCCTGCAGTCACCGTGGTCAGCAAGGTCACAACATCGTTACCAGAGCCGCCGGAGATGCTCTCTAGGTTGGAGGCGGTCACGGTGTTGCCGCCGGCTGCCAGGAAGAGCTTGTCGACGCCAGCGCCCAGGTCGAGCTGTGCGCCTGCGACGGCCGTGCCGAAGGTGATGACATCGGCACCCGCATTGCCCTCGACCGACTCCACATTGTTGAGGGTCATGGTGTTGCCACCTGCCGCCAGTGTGATTTTGTCGCCGCTGCCTGCGCCAAGGTCCACCACCGCGTTGAACGGGCTGGCGTTGGTCATGGTGATGACGTCGTTGCCGTTGCCACCCGTGAGCGATTCCACGTTGTTGATGGTGGCGACGTTGCCGCCATCGGCCAGCTGCAAGCGGTCGTTGTCGTTGGAGCCGGCCAGATTGACGGTGCCGCCGGACAGGACGGTGGTCAGGGTCACGTTGTCGTTGCTGCCACCACCGGAGACCGACTCGACGTTGGCCAGGGTGACGGTGTTATTGCCTGCGCTGGACAGTTGGACGGTATCGTTGCCACCCGCCAAGTCAATATTGGCACCACTGATGGCGGCGCCCAGCGTGACGTTGTCGTCGCCCGCATTGCCTGTTATCGACTCTACGTTGGAGGCTGTCAGCAAGTTGGTGCCGCTGGCCAGGGTCAGGCTATCGCTGCCACCTGCGAGGTCGTAAACGGCACCGGAGACGGCTTGGGTCAGTGTGAGGGCATCGCCTGCAGCGCCGCCGATGACTTGCTCCACGCTGGCATCCAGGCTCAAGATGTTGGCCGCTGCGCCGGAGAGGGTGAGGCGGTCGACGCCGGCCCCGAGGTTGAATACGCCACTGCTCTGGGCGGCGCCCAAGGTGATGGTGTCTGCGCCTGTACCGCCGGTAATGGTTTCAATGCCGGTGGCGGTCAGGTTGTTGCTGCCATTGGCCAAGACCAATTGGTCTGCACCCGCAGCAAGGTCAATGTTGCCGTTGCTGATGACCGAGCCCAAGACCACGATATCGGCGCCGGCATTGCCCGTAATGGTTTCCACGTTGCTGGCGGTGACAGTGTTCGCGCCGTTGGCCAGCGTGAGCTTGTCGGTGGTTCCGCCGCCCAGGTCCAGCACCAGATTGCTGGTCGCAGTGGTCAGGCTGACGTCATCCGCGCCGGAGCCGCCCACAATGCTTTCCACATCGCTGGCGGTCACCACGTTGGTTCCACCCGCCAGGGTCAAGCGGTCGGTGCCTGCACCGAGGTTGTACACCGTGCCCGTGGCGCTATTGGTCAGCGTGATGTTGTCTGCCAATGTGCCGCCGGTGACCGTTTCTACCGTGGCATTCAGGGACAAGGTGTTGATCGCATTGGCCAGCACCACCTGGTCGGTGCCCGCACCCAGGTCCACGGTAATGCCGCTGACTGCCGCGGTGAAGGTGACGGTGTCGTTGACCGAGCCTGTGCCGGAAATGGTTTCGATGTTGTTGACGGTGACCGCATTGGCACCTGCACCGGACAGGATCAGTTTGTCGCCGGAACCGGCGCCGAGGTCGTAACTCAGGCCGTTGACAGCGCCGTTCAAGGTCACGATGTCGTCGCCCGCGCCGCCAACCAGGCTCTCTACCGATGCACCCACGGTGAGTGCATTGCCGGAGGCGCCCAAGGTCAGGGTGTCAGTGCCAGAGCCCAAGTCCACAGAGCCACCAGAGACACTGGTGGCGAGGGTGATGCTGTCGTCGCCACTGCCGCTGGCGAGAATGGTCTCAACGTTGCTCACCGTCAGCGTGGTGCCGCCTGCAGCCAGCGTCAAACTGTCAGCGCCGGAGCCCAGGTCAATGCTGGCCCCGGTGATGGCTGCGCCCAACACAACCGTGTCTGCGGAGTTACCGCCGGTGATGGTTTCGATCCCGGTGGCGGTCAGCGAGTTGGCCGCTGCGCCCGACAGTGTCAGGCTGTCTGAGCCGCTGCCCAAGTCGTAGACCGCGTTGGTCACCGCGCCGCCCAGGGTCAATGCGTCTGCCAAGGTGCCCCCCACCACGCTCTCAATGCCAGATACCGATACGGTGTTGGCGATATTGGTCAGCGTGAGGGTGTCGGCCCCTGAGCCGCCCACGATGGATTCGATGTTGGCCGCAGTGACAGCATTGGTGCCGTTGGCCAACACCAAGCGGTCGGTGCCCGCTGCCAGATCGAGGCTGGCCGTCGTTGTGGCTGCGCTCAGGGTGACGGTATCGGCACCGGCATCACCGGTGATCGATTCCACGCCGCTGGCCGTGACGGTGTTGGTGCCGTTGGCCAATGTCAGGCTGTCAGTGCCACTGCCCAGGTTGATGATGGCGCCTGAGACGGCGGCAGACTGGGTGATGGTGTCTGCACCTGTGCCACCTGTCAGCGTTTCTACGCCGGATACGGTGAACACGCCATCCGAGTTGGAGAGGGTCAGCGCGTCGGTACCGCTGCCGAGGTCGATGGTGCCGGCCGAGCTGCCAGCGCCCAGGGTCAGGGTATCAGCGCCGGAGCCGCCGGTGATCGACTCTACGTTGCTGACATTGAGTGTGTTCACGCCATTGGCCAGAATCAGGGCGTCGCTGCCGGCTTTCAGGTCGATGGTCACGCCAGTGGCGGCTACCGCCAATGTGAGGGTGTCGTCACCGGTGCCGCCCGACACCGACTCCACGTTTTGGGTGGTAACGGTGTTGGTGCCATCGGCCAAGGTCAGGCTGTCAGTGCCGGAGCCGAGGTTGACGACAGTGCCTGTCAGGGCGCTGCCAAAAGTCACCGCATCGCTGCCGCTGCCGCCATTGAGCGTTTCCACGTTGCTGATGGTGAGCGTGTTGGCGCCGTTGGCCAGGTTCAAGGTGTCTGTGCCGGCCCCGAGGTTGACGTTAACCGCAGCAGTGTCGGTGAGCGTGATCGTGTCTGATCCGGAGTCGCCCACGACTGTCTCAACGCCGGTCACGGTGAGCACGTTGTCCTCATTGAAGAGGGTCAAGGAGTCGCCGGTACCGCCGGCCAGGTTCACGACGCCGCCGGTTACGCCGGCGCCGAAGGTGATGACGTCATCACCCGCGTTACCGGTGATGGTTTCCACATTGGTCGCGCTGATGGTGTTGGCCCCATTGGCCAATACCAAGGTGTCGTTGCCAGCACCCAGGTTGGCATTCAGTGCGGCAACGCTGGCCGACAAGGTGACCGTGTCTGCGCCGGAGTCACCGACCACGGTTTCGACGTTGGTGATCGTCAGGCTATTGGGTGCATCGAAGAGGGTCAGAACGTCGGTACCGGCACCGAGGTCGATTTGAGCGCCGGTGACGCTGTTACCCAAGGCGACCGTGTCTGCGTTGGCGTTACCCACCAGGGTTTCGACGTTTTTGACGGTCAGTGTGTTGGCAAAGTTGCCGAGGTTTAGCACGTCCGTGCCTGCACCCAAGTCGATCTGGCTCGCAGTGGCTGCATCCGCCAAGGTCAGGGTGTCAGTCCCGGTGCCGCCCAGGACGGTTTCAACACCGGTGGTGCTCAGGGTGTTGGCGCCGTTGGTCAGGGTGACCTTGTCAGCCGTGCCAGCGCCCAGATTGATTTGGCCGCTGCTCAGGGTCGTGAGGAGTGTGACTTGGTCAACCCCTGCGTTTCCGGTGACCGACTCCACGTTGGACAGTGTCACGCTGTTGGAGGCATTGGCCAGAGTGAGGCTGTCTGTGCCGTCACCGAGGTCGAGGCGCATGTTGGCCACACCGGCCGTGAGCACGATGGTGTCATTGCCGGCGCCGGCAGTCAGGCTCTCAATGCTGTTGCCCAGTGTGAGCGTATTGTTGCCACCCGACAGGTTCAATCGGTCGCCTGCGCCTGCGCCTAGGTCGTAGCTGCCGCTGTTGACGGTAGCACTCAGGTTGATGGTGTCGTTACCGGCACTGCCCACGACGGTCTCTACCGTGGTGTCCAGGGTCAGTGTGGAGCCCACGCCACCTGCCAGGGTCAAGGTGTCGCTACCCGCTCCGAGGGAAATAGTGCCACCACTCACTGCGGTGCCCAATGTCACGGAGTCGTCGCCGCCGCCGCCGGTGATGGACTCAACTCCGGTTGCGGTCAGGCTGTTGGTGCCGTTGAACAGAGTCAGGCTGTCGTTGCCGGCGTTGAGGTTGATGACCCCGCCGGTGATGGCGCTGCCCAAGGCGATGGTGTCGTCGCCGTTGGCGCCGGTGATGTTTTCAATGTCGCTGGCGGTCAAGGAGTTGGCCGCGGTGCTGGTCAAGGTCAGGCTGTCGGTGCCGGAGCCGAGCTGGTACACGCCCCCTGTCACTGCAGTGGTGAGGGTGATCGCATCAGTCAGCGTACCGCCCACCACGGTCTCTACCGTGGCGTTCAGAGAGAGGGTGTTGGCTGCGTCTGCCAGGTTGATGACGTCGGAGCCGGCACCGAGATCAATACTGATGCCGGAGGCTGCAGCAGTAAAGGTAATGTTGTCGCTGGATGTGCCGCCCTGGATGGTTTCAATTCCTACCGCAGTAATGGTGTTGGTGCCCGCGCTGGAGAGCGTCAGTCGGTCCGCAGTGCCTCCGCCCAGGTCATAGGTCAGGCCTGTGACAGCGCTGCCGACGGTGATCAAGTCATTGCCCGAGCCACCTACAACGCTCTCGATGTTGCCGCTCACCGTCAGGGTGTTGCCACCGTTGGCGAGATTCAGGGTGTCGGTGCCGCTGCCCAGATCGAAGCTGCCGCCACTGACAACAGTGCTCAGGGTCACCGCATCATTGCCGGTGCTGCCCACAATGGTTTCAATGGCAGAAACTGTGAGTGCAGACCCATTGCCCGCCAGGGTCAGCGTGTCGGTTCCGCCGCCACCGACAACGCTTTCGACACCGGTGGCTGTCAGGCTGTTGGTGCCGCTGGCCAGGCGCAAGGTGTCGATGCCGGTCTTGAGGTCAAAGACTGCTCCTGTGACTGCAGTACCGAGGGTAATGCTGTCGTCCAAGGTGCCGCCGTTGATGCTTTCAATCGACGAAACCGTCAATGCGTTGGTGATGTCCGTCAGGGCGAGTGTGTCGGTCAAGGTGCCGCCGACGATGGATTCCACCCCCGCAGTCGTGAGGGTGTTGGCTGCATTGGTCAGCACCAGTGTGTCGGCGCCTGCGCCGCCGGTCACACTTTCGACATCGACCGCGGTCACCGTGTTGGTGCCGTTGGCCAGCGTCAGTGCATCAGTGCCTGCGCCCAGTGTCACGGTCATGCCGCTGCCGGCGCTGCCCAGTGTGACGAGGTCGGCGCCCACGCCACCGGTGGTGGTTTCTACGCCGGTGACGGTGTAGG
>DAINNP010000002.1:6413-9161 GCA_036735785.1 Rhodoferax sp.
AGCGGCTCCGAAGGTCACAGTGTCTGCGGCAGAACTACCGGTGAAGCTTTCGACGTTGCTGACGGTGATGCCGTTGGCAGCCGTGCCGTTGCCCAGGATGACCTGATCGTTGCCCACCCCGAGGTCGTAAACGCCGGCCGTGGTTGTCAAGGTATTGAAGGTCACCACGTCGTCGCCGACGCCACCGGTGAGTGTCTCAATGTTGGAGACGGTGATGTTGTGGTTTTCGACCGAGAGTGTCAGTACGTCAGTGCCCGCACCCAGGTCGATGAGCGCATTGGAGATGCCTGCGCCCAGCGTAATGACGTCTGCACCGCCGTTGCCCAGGAGGCTTTCAGCGCCTGCTACCGTCAGTGCGTTGCCGCCGGCCGCCAAAATCAGCTTGTCGGCGGTGCCTGCTCCGAGGTCGACATTACCAGCCGCCTGTGCAGCGCCAAGTGTGACCGTGTCGGCGCCGGAGTTGCCCACAATGGTTTCCACATTGCTGGCGGTAATGGCGTTGGTGCCATCGGCAAGATTCAATTGATCGGTACCGCCTGCGAGGTCGATGACCGAGTTGGTGCTCGCAGCACCGAGTGTCACCGTGTCATCGCCACCCACGCCAGTGATGCTCTCGATGTTGGAAGCCGTCAGGGTGTTTGCGCCGGTGGAGAGTGTGAGGGCGTCAGTGCCGGCGCCCAAGTTGAAGACGCCACCGGTGCTCGTGTCCGCCAAAACCAGCGTGTCGGCACCGGTGCCGCCGGTGACTGTTTCGACCGCGGTGGTGGTGAGGCTGTTGTCCGCGTCAGACAACACGATCCGGTCTGTGGTGCCCGCGGCCAGGTTGAACTGGCCGTTGGTCACACCGGTGCGCAAGGTGATCTGGTCTGCCCCGGCGTTGCCGGTGATGGACTCCAGGTTCGATACCTGCAAAATGTTGGCGCCGTTGGCCAGCACCAGCTGATCGGCTCCGCCGGCGCTGTCCACCTGCATGTTGATCACGCTTTGCGTCAAGGTGATCAGGTCTGCGCCGGCGCCGCCCACCAGCGTCTCCACCGATGCATTCAAGGTGACGGTGTTGCCGCCGTCGGCGAGGTTCAGCTTGTCTGAGCCGAGTCCCAAATCGATGGTGGTGCCGGTGGCAACCGCCGCGCTCATGGTGATGGTGTCTGCGCCGGTACTGCCGACCAGAGATTCGATGCTGCCGTCCAGCGTGAGGGTGGAGGCGCCGCCCAAGGTCAGTTTGTCTGCGCCTGCGCCCAGTGTGTAGGAGCCGCCGGTCACTCCACCGGTCAAGGTGACATCGTCATCCCCGCCGCCGCCGGTCAGGGTCTCGACGCCGCTGGCAGTCAGTGTGTTGGCGCCGGCACCGGCGTCCAGGGTCAGGGTGTCGGTCCCGGCCTTCAAGTCATAGGTGGCGCCGGTCACGGTGCCGGTTAGCGCAACGGTGTCGTTGCCCGCATTGCCGGCAATGCTTTCGATACCTGCAGCCGTAATGGTGTTGGTGCCGTTGGCCAAGGTCAGGCTGTCCGAGCCAGATCCCAGGTTGACGGTAGCACCGGCAATTGCCGCACCGAAGGTGACGGTATCGGCAGCGGTGCCCCCGGTGACCGACTCGACACCGGTGGCGGTGATGACGTTGGAGCCGTTGGAAAGCACAAGGCTGTCTGTCCCGCCGCCCAGATTGACGATATCGCCACTGTTGGCGGTTGTGCTCAGGGTGATGCTGTCACTGGCAGAGTTGCCGGTGATGGTTTCGGTGTTGGCAACGGTTAGCGCATTGGTGCCGTTGGCCAGCGTCAGGCTGTCGGAGCCTGCTGCGAGATCTATGGTGCCGCTGGCTTGGTTGGCACCCAGCGTGATGTTGTCGGCATTGATATCACCGGTGAGCGACTCCACGTTGGACACCGTGATGGTGTTGCCACCCGCTGCAAGGGTCAGCCGGTCAGCGCCTGCGGCCAGATCGATGGTGCCGCCGGAGAGCGCGGCAGTCAGTGTCAACTCATCCGCATCGGCACCGCCGGTGATGAGCTCAACTCCGCTGGCGGTGACAATGTTGCCGCCCGCTGCGAGTGTGAGGCTGTCACTGCCTGCGCCTAGGTTGGCAATTGCGCCGGTAATGGCGGCTCCAAAGGTGACACTGTCTGCTCCGGTGCCGCCGCTGATGGTCTCCACATTGGTCGCACTCAGGCTGTTGGTGCCGTTGGCCAGGGTAATGACGTCGGTGCCGCTACCCAGTTGGTAGACACCGCTGGTGACGGTGCCGCCCATGGTGATGGTGTCGTCGCCGGTGCCGCCGGTGAGTGTTTCAATGCCGGTTGCTGCGAGGGTGTTGGCTCCATTGGCCAGCGTCAAAGTGTCCACCCCGGCGCCGTTGCCTAGGCTGAAGTTGCCCCCGGTCACCGCGGTTTGCAGCGCCACCGTGTCGTCACCAGTGCCGCCTACAACGGATTCCACATTGGATGCCGTGATCAGGTTGGTGCCTGCGGCGAGAGTCAGGGTGTCGCTGCCGCTGGCCAAGTCAAACACGCCGGTTTGCGCGGCACCCAAGGTCAAGGTGTCGTTGCCGGTGCTGCCGGTCACAGACTCAATATTCGACAGGGTGAGGGTGTTGGCGCTGCCGGCCAGGGTGATCTGGTCGGCACCGTCGCCCAGGTTGATTGCGCCACTGGCTTGTGCTGCGCCTAGGGTAATGACGTCGGCACCAGCACCTGCGGTGGAAATGCTCTCCACATTCGAGATGCTGGCCACGTTGCCGCCTGCCGCCAA
>DAINNP010000002.1:9261-10438 GCA_036735785.1 Rhodoferax sp.
TCATCGCCCGCGACGCCGACCACCGTTTCCACATTGCTCAAAGTGACGCTATTGGTGCCGGTGGAGAGCGTCACTCTGTCAGCGCCTGCGCCAAGGTCCATGGTGACACCGGTGCTGGATGCCACCAGGGTGAGGGTGTCGGCGCCGGAGTTGCCGCTGACAGACTCGATATTCGCAATCGTGCCGGTGTTGTTGAAGTTGCCGAGCGTCAGGGAATCGGTGCCGCTACCCAGGTCGATCAATGTGTTGCTGACATTGGTGAGCTGGGAGCTGATGGTGATGGCATCCACCCCCGTCCCGCCCATGATCGTGTCGATGTTTCCGGGTAGGGTCAGGTTGCTGTCGCCGCCGGAGATGGTGATCGTGGTCATGGGAGGCCTCTCGGATTAAGTGTCTGCTGGCAATTTCTGGCCGCGAGGCGGGTGACCCGTGTCACCCACTTCAACAATACGGCCTCTCCACGGTATTACGGCAGGGCTGAAATATTCTTGAGTCCGTTGGGGCACAAACCGGAGAAATAGCGCTTTTCCGCAGTTAGGAGCGCTTCATGGATTTAAATGCCACGGACTTATTTAAGCCTTTAAAAGTGCCTTTTGTGCTCGTAAATACTGCGCTGTTAGCTATTAAAAATATAGCAAATCTATCAAACCTGCATGTTCATGATGTCTGTATAGGCTTGCACCATGCGGTTGCGCACATGGAGGGTGGCTTGGAAGCCGATTTGGGCTTTCTGGATGGCCACCATGGTTTCTTCCAGACTGACTTTCGGGTTTTCCAGCTGCACTTCCCGTTGCAGGCGGCCGGATTCGTTCTGGGCAGCGCTGACTGCGCCAAGCGCGCTTTTGAGTTCGCCGGAGAAGCTGCCACCCACGCCTGAGGCGCTACTGGCCCCGCCGGGTTTGATCCCGGTGGAGGGGCGGATGGAGGTGGGCATTGAGACGGGTGTGAGCTTGAGATCCATGGTGGTCTCCCTGTAAGTTGGGTTGCCGCGAATCCTATGCCTGCACCTCATGGCGTATTTTTTTGAATTAGCCGGTAAAGCAGTGGCTTATTACCCTAATGTTTTGGAGGGTGGGTCGAATAATCAGCCCCATTCATGCGGAAAAGCCCGCCCCAGCCTTGGAAACCACGACATGCCCGCAGTTGCCACCATTCCTGTGAACCCCACCTTGGGACA
>DAINNP010000002.1:10538-17268 GCA_036735785.1 Rhodoferax sp.
GGTGTGGATGCTGAGCAGCTGCAATATGTGCAGCAGATCGAGCAGATTTACAGCCGGCGCATTCTGGACATGCTGGAGCCCCTGGTCGGCAAGCAAAACGTGAAGGCGCAAGTCACTGCGGAGCTGGATTTTTCGCAAACCGAAAGCACCACCGAGTCCCACAAGCCCAATCAAACGGTGGATAGCAGTGCGGTACGAAGCCAACAGCTGGTCGAGAGCACTAATGGCGCGCAGCCTACGCCGCCAGCCGGCATTCCCGGTGCGACAACCAATCAGCCACCCGCCCAGGCTGCTGCGCCGATCAATGGCCAGCCGCAAGTCTTGGCTGCGAATGGCCAGGCAGGAGCCGCCGGTGCCAACAGTTCTTCCAAGAAAGAGTCCATCATCAACTACGAGGTGGACAAGACGGTGCGCGTGACCAAGGGGGCGATTGGCGTGATCAAGCGTATCAATGCCGCCGTGGTCCTGAACAACCAGAGCGCAACTGACGCGAAGGGCGTCACGACCAGTGTGCCGCTGACCGACGCACAGCTGGAAAAGATGACCGCCTTGGTGCGCGAAACCGTGGGCTTCAATCAAAGTCGTGGCGATTCGGTCAATTTGATGAATGCGCCGTTCGCCCCTGAAAAGGTGGATGCCAACGAGGTTCCACTGTGGCGCCAACCTGAGTTGCAGGACCTGGCCCGCAGCTTGGCGTGGCCTTTGGGTACCCTGGGTATGGCGGCCCTGGTTTTCCTGGGTGTTATCCGCCCAGCCATGAAGGCCCTGACACAGCCGATCCCTGCGGCTGAGAACACGGCAGAAGAAGATTTTGCGCAGTTGGATGCGATCGAGAATGACCAGCCGGAACGCCCACAACTGACCGGCCCGGACGGCACCAGCAGCGATGCAGCGCAAGCCTCACCAAGTGAACTTCGCCTGGAAGATGCCCGCAAGTTGACCCGTGACAACCCGGCCGCGGTGGCAAACATCGTCAAGGCATGGATGAATGGAGAAGCACCGGCTTAATCTCCGGCGCAAAATACCACCATGGCAAACGAAGACGGACTCCAAGACGCAGCGATCCTCATGATGTCTCTCGGCGAAGCCGAGGCATCGGAGGTGTTCAAACACCTGTCCCCCAAAGAGGTACAGCGACTGGGGGAGGCGATTGCCAAAACCACCCAGCTCACCCGCGAAAAGGTGGATGAGGTCGTCGATAAATTTACCGGGGTGGCTGCCTCGCAGAGCTTGCTGGTGTCTAACTCGGGCGACTATGTGCGCTCGGTGTTGAAATTGGCGCTGGGCGACGACAAGGCGGCGCTGCTGATTGACCGTATTTTGCAGGGGGGCGATGTCTCCGGCATTGAAAGCCTGAAATGGATGGATCCGCTCTCTGTGGCGGAATTGTTGCGCAACGAGCATCCGCAAATCGTGGCGGCCATTCTGGTGCACTTGGACTACGACCAAGCTGCTGACGTGCTCAAAAACCTGACTGAGCGGCAGCGCAACGAGGTGATGTTGCGTGTGGCCACGATGGAGGGTATCCAGCCCACCGCCCTGAAAGACCTGAATGAAGTGTTGTTCAAGGTGCTGGCAGGTGGGGACAAGGTTCGCAAGTCTTCATTGGGTGGTGTGAAGACAGCGGCTGAAATGATCAACTTGATGGGTACCGCGATCGAGGGTACCGTGATCGAGTCGATTCGCAGCCATGACTCAGACCTGGCCCAGAAGATCATGGACAAGATGTTTGTGTTCGACGATGTCAACAAACTCGACGACAAAGCGATTCAAATGGTGCTCAAAGAAGTGTCTGCGGATGTGCTGGTCGTGGCGCTCAAGGGTGCACAGCCCGAGCTCAAAGACAAGATTCTGGCGAATATGTCGTCTCGTGCTGCGGCGACCCTCAAGGAAGACTTGGAGTCCCGCGGGCCGATGCGCCTTTCCGAAGTGGAAGCGCAGCAGAAAGAAATTCTCAAGATCGTGCGGCGCCTGGCAGACGAAGGCCAGATCGTTATCGGCGGTGGAGGTGGCGACGACGCCATGGTCTGATGAGTCGCAATCAAGCACGTTTTATCCCCGGCGAAGAAATTGGTTCCGTCACGGACTGGGACTTTGTCGATGTAGACACCTCGAAATCCAAATTCGCGGCCAAGCTGGCAGCGCAGGCTTTGCTGGAAGAGCAGGCCAAAGAGGCCAGCGTCCGCCAGACCTCTTTTTCAGAGGGCCATGCCCAAGGCTATGCAGAAGGTTTTGCCCAGGGGCATGCGCAGGCCACGCTGGAGGGCCAGCGGCAACTCAATGAGTACATCGCCAACGAAAGCCGGTCGACTGCTGACAGCTTTGCCCAGATATTTATTTCCGCGAACGCCCAGCTTGCAGAAGCCGAGCAGGTGATGGCAAAAGGCGTGTTGGAGTTGGCCTGTGAACTGGCGCGCCAGGTGTTGCGCCACGAAATGTCCACCAACCCGAATGCCTTGCAGCCCGTCGTGCGTGAGGCCTTGAGTGTTCTGGCGATTGATAGCAAAGCGGCCTTGGTGCGGCTGAATCCTCTGGACATGGAGGTGCTGTCGGAGGTATTGCGCCAGGAGTTTTCTAACCTGTCCCTGACCTTGCTGCCCGATAGCTCCATCAGCCGCGGAGGCTGCATGGTGGAGTCCGCAGGCACGGTGGTCGATGGCACCGTGGAACAACGCTGGCGCAAAACAGTGGCCACCTTGGGGTTGGATGCGCCATGGGAGCCTGAAGATGTCCCTACCTGAGAGCCAGCCATCCGCTTCCACCGAAAAGTGGACCACCTTCCTTGCCCAAGCGCGGGATGCGGTGCGCGAGGAGTCGTCGCTGGAAGTGCGCGGCACCCTGACGAAATTGACCGGCTTGGTCCTGGAAGCCAGCGGGATCCGCGTGCCCGTTGGGTCGCAATGTGTGGTGACGATGCGTGCGCGTGAACCGGTGTTGGCCGAAGTGGTCGGATTTTCCGGGGACCGGGCGTATTTGATGCCGGCGGGTGATGTGCATGGACTCTCTAGCGGCGCCGGAGTGGCTGCAGCGCCTGCTTTTGTGCCGGTGCCCCGTTTGGGTGAAAAGCCAGCAACCGTGGATGCGGCCTCCGCCGGTATGTTGCGCCTGCCCTTGGGTGACGGACTGTTAGGTCGTGTGGTTGATTCACAAGGCTACCCCATGGATCGCATGGGCCCTTTGGCGGATGTTGCGGCGCGTGTTTTGGACCGCAAGCCCATCAATGCGATGGACCGTGCGCCAGTGCGCGAGGCGCTCGACACCGGAGTGCGCAGTATCAATGCACTCTTGACTGTTGGGCGTGGCCAGCGACTGGGGCTGTTTGCAGGCTCCGGTGTGGGCAAGAGTGTGCTGTTGGGGATGATGGCCCGCTACACCCAAGCTGATGTGATCGTGGTGGGCTTGATCGGCGAGCGGGGCCGGGAAGTCAAGGAATTCATCGAAGACATTCTGGGCGTGGACGGGCGTGCCCGATCGGTCGTGGTTGCTGCGCCGGCAGATGCGCCGCCCTTGCTGCGTATGCAGGGGGCAACCTATGCCACTGCGATTGCAGAATATTTCCGTGACCAAGGCCGGCATGTGTTGCTGCTGATGGATTCGCTCACCCGCTATGCCATGGCGCAGCGCGAAATCGCCCTGGCCATTGGGGAGCCACCCGCGACCAAGGGGTATCCGCCTTCATGCTTTGCCAAGCTGCCCCAACTGGTCGAGCGCAGCGGCAATGGATTGAATGGTGTGGGTTCGATCACTGCGTTTTACACCGTGCTTTCAGAGGGAGATGACCAGCAGGATCCGATTGCGGATGCTGCGCGCGCCATTCTCGACGGCCATATTGTGCTGTCACGTGCCCTGGCAGAGTCGGGTCACTATCCGGCTATTGATGTAGAGCAATCGGCTTCCCGGGTGATGCACAACGTAGTGGATCGAGGGCATTTTGAACAGGCGCGGCGTTTTCGCAGCCTCTATTCCCGGTACCAGAAGGGTCGGGATTTGGTTCAGATTGGTGCTTATGCGCCGGGCTCTGATCCGATGCTGGACGAAGCCATTGCATTGCAACCCGGTATGCATCAGTTTTTGCAGCAGGATATGTTTGAGGCGGCACCCATGGAGCAAACGCTGGCAGAGCTGGCGATGAGCACCTCGGTGGAGGCCTTGCCATGAGTGACTCAACTGGCTTGCTGCTGGCGATTTCCTTGGCGGAGCGCAAGCGTGACGCGGTGCTGCAGCAGTTGGCGCAGAGTCAACAGAATGTGCGCTCGGCCCTCGATCAATTGGAGCAACTCCAGTCATATGCAGGTGACACCGATGGTCGCTGGGTTCGCAACGGCACCGTCGGTTTGTCGGTGGAGCTATTGAAGCATCACTATCAGTTCAGTGGGCGCCTTCAGCAGGCCATGGAAATGCAATCGGGCGTGATTGCCAACCTCCGGCGCCAAGTGGAACTTGTGCAGAAACAATTGCAGGTCGCGGAATCTCGCTTGTCTGGACTGAACACGGTGTTGACCAAGCGTCGTGCTGAGGCAGAGCGATTGGCCTGGCGTCGGGAGCAGGCAGATATGGATGAAATGGCGGCACAGCTTTTTGCGCGAACCCGCGCTCTTAACCTACTGGGTGAAACGCGATGACGATTGAACTTGCCCCCAAAGCACAGCCCACATCGGCGAAGGAATCTGCGCCCCAGGTGAATAAAAAAGCGTCGGCTGAGAGCTCCGCCAGCACTCCTTCGGGGCCCAGTTTCTTTGCGATTCTGGAAGGTATGGACGAAGCGCCTGCTGGCAATCTCATTTCCGGGGGCACGTTGGATGGCGGGTTGCCACTGGTGGGCGATGCTGTGCCGTTTCAAAGCGATACGGCTGGCGTCTCCGTGGATGACGACGCGGAAGGGCTACTTGGTGATGCCGCGCTCCTGGCATTGCTGGGCGTCACTCCGTGTGCGGTGGCCATCGCTACCCCAACGGAGGGTGTCGTGACCAGACCGGCCAAGCTGCAGAGCTCGGAGGGGGGCGCATCGCTGGTCGGTGTGCTGGATGCGGGAGCCAAGAAAGCGCCTGTTGCTCCGACAAAGTCTGGCCGTGATGCGCTGTTTGCAGCGGCGGACGCGGCCAGTGAATCAGCGCTGGGTAATGCTGGGGATCGCACTACGGCGGCCAGCCCGGGCTTGCTGATGCTGACCAAAGATGTGATGCCGGAGCGCCTTCAGCGCATGTCACAGGACGCAATCGTTTCGATGTTCAAAGGTGTTGAGGCGATCCCTTTGGTCGGCGCTGCTTTGCGGGACCGTTTGCAAGAGCCCGGTACGTCGACGCGGGGTGCCGGTTCTGATGCCCTCGCGCCACTGAGCGGTTTGCAGCAGAGCGCCGGTGGCGCTATGGGCGTGGATGGCGTGTTTGCCGGCGCAGCGGCAGAGGCCATGGGCGAGCAGTTTTCTGAAGGCGTGAAGTATTGGGTCGGGCAGGACATGCAAAAGGCGGAACTCACGCTGGACGGGTTCGGGCAATCGGCTGTCGAGGTGAGTATTTCTTTGCAGGGTAATGAAGCGCATGTGGCCTTCCGTACGGATGAGGCGCAAACGCGTGATGCGCTGTCTAGCGCCAGCACGCAGTTGCAAGATGCCTTGAACCGTCAGGGAATGAGCTTGGCGGGGGTGTCGGTAGGTACATCCAATGCGGGAGATTCACGCGATAAGGCGGGTCAAGGCCAGAGTTCTCCATGGCGTCGCGCTCGCGTAGAGGGTGCAGAAGATGTGGCGGTATCCAGCGGCATAAAGCCCCTCAATTCAGGGCAGAACATTGATTTGTTTGTTTGAGTGATTTGGTGACAATGCAGAGAAACACCAAATAACCCCCCTTATTCATCTTTTGACTGAAGGTCAGCGTTGAATAATTCAATCAACAATACGCTATAGAGGTACTTACGTGTCAGCAAAACCAGAAGCAGCCGGTGCCGCACCCCCTCCCGCTAAAAGCAAAAAGATGCTGATCATCATTGTTGCCGCAGTGTTGGTCCTGGTTCTTGGGGGCGGGGGAGCTTTCTTCTTTATCAGCAAGAAAAATGCAGCGGCTGAAGAGGGCGGGGAAGAGGCCGCCCCACCGCCGCCCAAAGCAGCTGCGGTTCAAGTGGACCCGAAGGCAGCCCCTGTCTATTTGCCCATGGATCCGATGGTGGTGAATTTGTCTGATCCCGGTGGCGAGCGTGTCGCCCAAATTGGAATTACCCTTGAGGTGATCGACGCGAAAGCGTCTGACACCGTGAAAGCATATTTGCCGACTATTCGGAGTAGCGTGTTAATGCTGATATCGCAGCGAACTGCGGATGAGCTGCTAAAGGCCGAGGGCAAAGAGAAGCTGGTTGAGGATATTTTGAAGGCTACTTCGGTTCCGTTCGGAGGCAGCATGGATGACGAAGACGAGTCGACCGCCAAGAAAAAGAAAAAGAGGGTGGCCCAGGTGCAATATCCCGTAACGGGCGTATTGTTTTCCAGCTTTATCGTGCAGTAAACGGAGTTGCAGCCGGCTATGAGCGAATCCTTTCTTTCCCAGGAAGAGGTCGATGCCTTACTTGAGGGGGTTACTGGTGAGAGCCAGAAAACCGTCGAGGAGGCCGCCGAGCATGGCGAGGTCCGCTCGTACAACATCTCCAGTCAAGAGCGCATCGTGCGTGGGCGTATGCCCACGATGGAGATCGTTAACGAGCGGTTTGCCCGTAACTTGCGAGTGGGGCTGTTTAACTTTAT
>DAINNP010000002.1:17368-28768 GCA_036735785.1 Rhodoferax sp.
CAGCGCGTGATCAATCGTTTGGTGGACGTTATTACGACGGAATACAAGAACGCTTGGAAGGGTATTTATCCTCTGGAGTTGGATTACCAGCGCTCAGAGATGCAACCGCAGTTTGCCAATATCGCAACGCCGAGTGAGATTGTGATCGCGACCTCGTTCCAGTTGGAAATTGGAGATATCACTGGCGCGATTCATTTTTGCTTTCCCTATTCCACCCTGGAGCCGATTCGGGATGTGTTGTATTCGTCGACCCAAGGGGACTCCATCGAGGTTGACCGGCGGTGGGTGAATGTGCTTACGCGCGAGATTCAGGCTGCTGAGGTCACATTGGTCGCTGAGTTGGCGCGCGCGGATGCGACAGTCGAGCAGCTCTTGGGTATGAAAAAAGGGGATTTCATTGAGCTGGACCGGGCTTCCCGCATCCAGGCAACGGTGGACGGAGTACCGATTTTCGAGTGCCAATACGGTACGCATAATTCAAAATACGCGTTGCGCATAGAAAAGGCGCTTCGCGGCAATGACCAGAATTGGTTGGGAGAACGAAATGCCATCTGAAGACAAACCAGAAGAGAGTCAATCTGCCGCCGCCGACGACGGCATGGCGGACTGGGCGGAAGCGCTTCTGGAGCAGAAGTCCACAGATGCCAGCGCGAGTGCAGCCTCCGGGGGGCCGCTTTTTGGGGAGACTCCCAAGCCTTTTTCTGCGTCGACTGACGGGCAGGTGAATGACATCAACATGGTGCTGGATATTCCGGTTCAACTTTCGGTGGAACTGGGGCGGACCAAGGTGCCCATCAAGCACATCTTGCAGCTTGGGCAGGGGTCTGTCGTCGAATTGGATGCGCTTGCTGGCGAGCCCATGGATGTTTTGGTCAATGGGTACCTCATTGCGCAGGGAGAGGTGGTCGTCGTGAACGATAAGTTCGGTATACGATTGACGGATGTTGTCACTCCTTCGGAGCGGCTTAAACGTGTCAGTCGAAATTAAACCGATGGGTGCCGATGTCATTGCAGTTCTTACCCGTCATATTGTTCTTGCTGGGCTTGGCTTGTTTGCCTTTTTTGATTCGCTGGCTCAAGTCCCGAATCCCACAGCCTTTGCATCTTGCGAGTGCCCAGAATAAGTTGATTTCTGCAGTTGCTGTGGGGCCTCATCAGCGCGTTGTCACGGTTGAGGTGGGGCCAGCAAGTGATCGCGTTTGGCTCACGCTTGGTGTCAGTACCAATGGCATTCAGTGCTTGCATAGCAGTCCCGCACCGGCAGCAGAATCGGCCGTTGAGGTTTTATGAAAGCCTCTGGACTAATTCGATACTGCCTGCTGGTGTCTGCGGTGCTGGCCGCTTTTTTCTCGCACGGCGCTGCGTTTGCCCAATCGGCTGGGCAGTTACCTCTCCTCGTAGGTACGGGGGGAGGGGGAACCAGTTTTTCAGTACCGATCCAGACCTTGCTGTTTTTTACGGCGCTGTCTTTCATTCCTGCGATCGTTCTGATGATGACGGGCTTTACCCGGATCGTCATTGTTTTGTCTCTTTTGCGTCAAGCGCTTGGCACACAGTCGGCGCCGCCGAACCAAGTCATTGTGGGTCTCTCGTTGTTCTTGACATTTTTTGTTATGGGGCCCACGTTCGACCGCATCTATGCAGATGCCTATCAGCCTTACTCGCAAGGTACGCTGTCGTTTGAGCAAGCTTTGCAAAAGGGCGAGGTTCCGATCCGGAGCTTCATGGTCAAGCAAACGCGACAGTCAGATTTCGCGCTGTTTGCAAAACTTGCCAAGTTGCCGGCCGATGTAACGGCGGAAACAGCGCCCATCCGGGTTTTGGTTCCTGCGTTTGTGATTAGCGAGTTGAAGTCCGCCTTTCAGATCGGCTTCATGATCTTTATTCCTTTTTTGGTGATTGATATTGTGGTCGCCAGTATCTTGATGTCGCTGGGGATGATGATGCTGTCACCCGTTTTGGTTGCGCTCCCGTTTAAATTGATGCTTTTCGTTTTGGCGGATGGCTGGAATCTACTCATTGGCTCCTTGGCGGCCAGCTTCGTGACCTAAGGTGCGCTCTCATGAATGCCCAAACTGTGTTGACCCTGGGTCAAGAAGCCTTGCTGATGTTGTTGATGGTTTCCGCGCCTGTGCTGGGCACAGCGTTAGTTGTGGGTCTGCTGGTGAGCCTGTTTCAAGCAGTGACGCAGATTCACGAAGCAACACTGGCATTTGTCCCCAAGCTTTTGGCCGTTATCGCTGTATTCGCAGTTGCCGGGCCATGGATGTTGACCATGCTTGTGGAATACATACGACGGATGTTGGAAGCGATACCAGCGTCTGTGGTTTAGTCTTGGGCGAGCGGTGATTTCTTTTGACGAGGCACAGATCGCCCAATGGCTCTCGCCAATCTTCTGGCCCTTTTTGCGGATTTTGGCGGTTTTTACTTCCGCTCCGGTGCTTTCTTCTCGCGCCTTCCCTATGCGTGCAAAGGTTGCGCTGTCCTTTTTAGTGGCATTGGCGGCGCAAGCGACCCTGCCTGAGGCTCCCGTTATCTCCGTTTCAGACCCCCGAGCGTTGGCAGTCGTGATGCAGCAGGTAGTGATCGGTTTGTCAATCGGCTTTGCTGTCCGGTTGGTTTTTGCATCTGTCGAGCTCGCTGGTGAAGTAGTCGGATTTCAAATGGGGCTGAACTTCGCGGCTTTTTTTGATCCGTCCATGAATACCCAATCGAGTGCAGTCGCTCGGTTTTTCGGTCAGATGGCGTCGTTACTCTTTGTCGTCATGAACGGACATTTGATGGTGCTGATGGCCGTTACCCAAAGCTTTGTGGCTTTTCCGGTTTCGCCGAATTTCTTGCAAGAGTTGGCCTCTATGCAGCTGCAAAAACTAGGCGCCGAAGTGTTTGCGAGTGCGCTCTGGATTGCCTTGCCAATGGTCGGGATCTTGTTATTTACCAATATGGCGCTAGGGATCATTTCGCGGGTGTCGCCACAAATGAATATTTTTGCAATCGGTTTTCCGATCACGCTAGTCGTCGGCATTCTGGCGATCGCCATTACTTTGCCGATGCTCGATCAGCCCTTTATGGCACTGATGATTCGGGTCGTGAGTCTGTTCGGAGTGGGTTAAGACCTATACCAGAGCGTTGCGGATGGCGTAGACAGTGAGTTCCGCGTTGTTCGATAAAGCGAGTTTTTCCAAGAGGCGTGCCCTGTAGACGCTGACGGTCTTGGGACTCAGCATCAGATCCTCTGCGATATCGGAGAGCTTTTTCCCGGACGCAATTTTTATCAGCGTTTGCATTTCTCGCTCAGATAGCTTTGCATGCAAGGTTTCATGCTCTGGTGTGTTTAAGCTCTCAACCAACAGCTCCGATACGGCAGCCGTTAGATATCGTTTCCCAGCATGAATTTGTTGGATCGCTTTCACCAGATCCGCTGGTTCCCCCGATTTATTGAAGTACCCAGACGCGCCTGCTTTGAGGCACCGGAGCGCGTATTGATCCTCGGGGTACATCGAAACGACTAGTGTCTTGATGTGCGGCTGAGACTCTTTCAGGGTAGGAATAATTTCTAGCCCGCCCCTTCCCGGTAGGTTCAGGTCGAGGACCAGGATTTCGCAGCGAACCGAGCGGAGCACATTTTTCAGTTCTTCCTGACTGCCTGCCTCGCCGGTGACGATGATTTGCCCAGAATCGCTGAGCGTGTCTTTGATGCCCCGGCGGATCATTGCATGGTCATCGCAAAGTACAACGTGAATCATTCCCTCGAATCTCCCTGTCGGTTGTCGGCTGCCCAAGATAGCGGTGCGGTGAGGGTAATCGATGTTCCACGCGTAGGCGTGCTGCTGATATCAAGCCATCCACCGATAGATTCTGCTCGCTCGCTGAGGCCTTTAAGTCCGAATCCTCGGCTGGAGTGGAGTCTGCTCAATTCAAATCCGGGCCCGCTGTCGCGGATCTCGATCGTCAAAGTACTCCCGGCATCAGACACCTCAACGCTGACGTCCGATTCGGGGGCATATTTTCCTGCATTGGTCAGCGCTTCCTGCACTATGCGGTAAGCAGCAAGTCTGAATGCATCCGGCAGAGCCTCTGAGGTGAGGTCGTTGATGAGGTTTACTGTCTTTCCGGTGCGCCTGCTGTGTCCTGCGACTAGCCATTCGACGCACGCGCTAAGCCCTTGATCCAGGATGGCAGGGCGTGTGTTTTGCATGATTCTCTGAGTAGCTGCGAGGGCAAGACTCAGCATTTCCTCTGCGGCTACCAGACGTGTGAGCGTGGGCTGGTGATCTGAGTGCCTCTTGATCCAGGCTAGGTCAAGTTTGAGCGCAGTGAGTGAGCCACCAATATCGTCGTGAATCTCTCTCGAGATGGCTGCTCGCTCAGCCTCTAGGGAAGTCTGCAAGTGCCTGGCGAGTTCTCTAATTCGCTGTTCCGACAGAGAAAGAGCCTGCTGGGCTTTGATTCGCTCTTCTTCTGTCTTATGAAGGTGCATCGCCCGCTGAATCACTCGGCCGATTTCAGCGATTCGATCTTTGTGCAAATAGTCCGAAATTCCGGTTTGAATGGCACTGACTGCTGCTTGTTCACCAATTGCCCCTGAGACGATGACGCACGGCGGATGACTTGGCAGGGATTGGACCTGTGACCACGCTTCTAAGGCTGTAAAGCCCGGGAGCCTGAAGTCCATCAAAATGATGTCGAAGCTTTGCGTGTGCAAAGCATCCATAAAGGCGGCCTGCTCATCGAGCCTGAGAAACTGAGCCTGAAGGCCTGATCCGCGAACCGCGCGAACTAGCAAGCGGTGGTCGATTTCTGAATCCTCTAAGTGGAGTACTTTTACAGGGTTACCCATTGGTTCAGACTCGTGGTTCGGGGCTATCATGCAAACGATTATGAGCGGTTCGACGAGTGAACAAAAAGTTTTATTCTGCCGAAGTAATTGATTTTTTCCTAAAATTTGTTAATCTTACAAATTGCGCGAATGGGTGTAAACGCTCCATTCTCAAATCGGGCGTAGGATAGCGAACAAGACAGGCCTCAGAGGAAGAATGACAATGGAACCATCGTTGACGCCACCTGCTGCTCCGGCTGTACAGCTGCCTGTTATGTTGGTGGCGGAAGTGCAGGACTCTCTTTTGGTTGTTGTGCACGACCTTACCCGTTTAGACGGGTTGCTTGCTCACACCATGGAAAACCTCATGGAGCGTTTCACGTCTGCGAGTGCCCACCTGTCGTCGCCAGCGCTTGGGCAGTCAGAAGAGTTGGACCAAGTTCGCAAGGCGTTGCATGCTGCAGTGACGGAGCTGCAGTTCCAAGACATGGCTTCCCAGTTGATTGTTCACACATCCAAGATACTTCAAGGCTGTGCTTACCGGTTGGCTTCAGAATCGATGGGGAGTGAAGACGGTGAAGCGGTGCCCTTTGTTGATGAAGTGCCCGAACGTCCCAACCCCGTGACTCAAGATGAGATGGATGCTGGATCCATTGAGCTTTTTTAAGATAAATAAATTACTGCGTTTTTTTCGGAGCTTCTCATGCCTTTAATTCTTGCTGTTGACGATTCGCCTTCCATGCGAAAGATGGTGTCTTTCACTTTGACAGGTGCGGGCTACCAAGTGGTGGAAGCAGTGGATGGTCAAGACGCCTACGAAAAAGCACAAACTCAGACTTTTGACTTGGTTCTGACGGACCAAAATATGCCGCGATTGGACGGATTGGGCCTGACACGCAAGCTCCGCGAGCATCCGAACTTTCAGTCGACGCCCATATTGATGTTGACCACAGAGTCCAGTGATTTGATGAAGCAGGCAGGGCGTGCTGCAGGCGCCACTGGCTGGCTGGTGAAGCCGTTCGATCCTGCGAAGTTGCTGGATGTCATTAAAAAAGTTATCCGATAAGTTGGCGGGGACGTCGTTGGTTCTCAATAACAGGAGTTAGGTATGGCTGAGACGCATCAAGACAGCGGTTCTGGCGGAGACTTCGATCTCAGTCAGTTCTATCAAATTTTCTTTGAGGAAGCTGGTGAGAATCTTGATCAGATGGAGCAAATGCTGCTCAATTTGAATCTGGAAACCGCGGATGATGAAGAGCTCAACGGTATCTTTCGATGCGCTCACTCTGTGAAGGGCGGAGCCGCCACTTTTGGCTTTGCTGATGTCGCTGAATTGACCCATCAAATGGAGTCCTTGCTAGACCGTCTGCGTCGGCATGAGCTGCAGCCGACCGCAATAATGGTCGACGTGCTTTTGGAGTCTGCCGATGCGTCCCGCAGTTTGTTGGCACGTCATCAAGCGGGCGATGAGGGTGAGGCACTACCTACGGCTGATCTTGTTAGGCGCATCAGCATCTTGGCTGCTGGCGGCGATTTAGCCTCACAGAAGCCCGCGGCTTCAGCAGCAGCGCCAGCCAAGGCTGCTCCAGCTCCGGCTCAAGCTGCGACCCCTAAACCAGTTGCCAAGACAAGCGGCGACCGAGAGTTAGTGATTACTATCGGCCCCTTGGATCGGCCCGATCAGGCCGATGCGATCCAAGAATTGTTTCGAGATATACCGGGTCTAGGTTCCATTCAGCCTGCTGAATCTCCTAACGGCTCTCATCGAGTGTTCAAGGCAACGACGGCCTCCAGTGATGAAGATCTGTTGGACTTGTTTGCATTCCATGTGGCACGAGATAAAGTCCAGATCGAACAAAAAGCTGACGAACCCGCCGTCGACGAAGGTTTCGGTTTTTTTGATGGTGCAGCCGGTTCCCCCGGGGTGGTAGCAGAGGAACCGAAAGTGCCGGCCGCGGAAAAAGGTTTCGGCTTCTTTGATGGTTCTCCTGGTGCTCCTAATCAAGCGGTTGAGCAGCCTTCTGTTGCGACTGTCTCTCAAGAAGTTGTTCCCGCATCCAAAGTTCCTCCAAAGGCGGGTCCGGCCGCTGCCGCACAGCCAGAGGCGGCAACGATCCGCGTTGCAATCAGTAAAGTGGATCAGTTGATCAACTTGGTAGGCGAGTTGGTGATTACCCAAGCGATGTTGGCGCAGAACAGCCGAGCGCTGGACCCCGCTGTTTATCAGCAATTACTGACCGGTCTTGCTGACTTGGATCGCAACACACGAGATCTGCAAGAGTCAGTGATGTCGATTCGAATGATCCCGATGTCCATCGTTTTCAGTCGTTTCCCGCGAATGCTCCGTGATCTTGCGAGCAAGCTGGGAAAAAAAGTCGAGTTTGTAACGCAGGGCGAAGCCACCGAGCTGGACAAGGGCCTGGTTGAAAAAATTACAGATCCTCTGACCCACTTGGTGCGCAACAGCTGTGATCATGGAATTGAAATGCCCGCGGAACGTATCGCCGCAGGCAAATCAGAATCTGGAACGATCACGCTATCCGCATCGCACCAAGGCGGATCAATTGTGATCGAGGTGCGTGACGATGGTCGAGGCTTGTCGCGCAGCAAAATACTTAACAAAGCGCGGGAGCGCGGTTTGGATGTGTCTGACCAGATGTCAGACGCCGAAGTGTGGCAATTGATTTTTGCTCCTGGGTTTTCTACAGCAGCGGTTGTGACAGACGTTTCTGGCCGCGGCGTAGGTATGGATGTTGTCAAGAAAAACATCGCAGCATTGAACGGCACCGTTGACATTGATTCTGCAGAAGGGTACGGAATGAAAGTTTCCGTGCGCTTGCCTCTGACGCTTGCAATCATGGACGGGATGTCTGTAGGGGTGGGGGAAGAGGTTTACATCCTTCCTTTGTCGTCGGTTATCGAGTCGTTCCAAGTTAAGGCAGAAGCGGTCAGTACGGTCGGGCAAGGTTCTCAGCTTGTGAAGGTTCGTGATGAGTACATGCCTGTCATCGAGTTGGAGAAAGTCTTCCAGATCCCACGCTTTGATTTTGAAAAATCGAGTGACATCATGGTGGTGGTTGAGGCTGACGGTAGCCGGGTGGCGTTGCTCGTTGATGAGCTCTTGGGGCAGCAGCAAGTGGTAGTTAAGAACTTGGAGTCCAACTACCGAAAAGTTCCGAACGTATCGGGGGCCACGATCCTCGGTGATGGCAAGGTTGCGTTGATTTTGGATACCGGTGCCCTGGTGCGACGGTCCCGTCACTAGACACTCGCATATAGGAGACTGATATGGGAATGATGGAAAAGCTCAGCGACCTCACAACTGGTGGCGCCCGAGAGTACCTAACCTTTCGGCTCGATCAAGAGGAATATGGAATCGATATTCTCAAAGTGCAAGAAATTCGGGGGTATGAGTCACCAACCAGAGTAGCGAATGCGCCGTCCTTTATAAAAGGCGTTGTGAATTTGCGTGGAACTATTGTCCCAATTGTGGACATGCGCTTGAAATTTAATTGTTCAAAGTCCGAGTACAACTCCTTCACTGTGGTGATCGTCCTTAATTTAAGGAGCCGAATTGTTGGCATCGTGGTGGACTCCGTGAGCGACGTCATGGAGTTACCGCCAGAGAGCTTAAAAGCGGCACCTGATATTGAAAGCGTGATTGATAGTGCTGCAGTTCTGGGGCTGGGTTCAATCGGAGAGCGGATGCTGATCTTGTTGGATATCGAGAAATTGATGTCAGCGCCTGAGATGGGGTTGGTATCGATGGATGACTAAGTGCGCTCGATAGCACGCTAGGTTCTGCGAACACAGTCAATCCTTGGAAGGTAGAAATGTCCCCGAATGCTCAAGATGAAATGCAAGGTCGAGAGTTCTTGTGGACAAGTGCTGATTTTGATCATGTCCAGAAGCTGATTTATCAGCGTGCGGGTATAAGTTTGCACGATGGAAAGCACGCCATGGTCTACAGCAGACTTTCTCGGCGCTTGCGAGAGACTGGGCACAACAGTTTTCGAGAGTATTTGCGTTGGCTTGAAGCTACCGACGGCCCAGAGTGGCAGGAATTCGTTAACGCTTTGACGACCAATTTGACATCTTTTTTCCGTGAAGGCCATCATTTTCAGGTCTTGGCGGAATACCTCCGATCGATCCATTCGGCGGGGGCCTGCAAGATGTGGTGTAGTGCAGCCTCAACAGGGGAGGAGCCTTATTCCATCGCGATGACTGCGACAGAGGCGTTGGGTTCCAATGGAAACTTTTCGTTGATCGCGAGTGATATTGACTCCAAAGTACTGCACACCGCTTCGCAAGGAATATACAAGTCTGATTCGTTGAAGGGACTCGACCAGGCAAGGCTGCAGCGATTTTTCATGCGAGGAAAAGCCGGGAATGCGGGCATGGCGAAAGTAAAGCAAGAGTTGCGTTCAAAGATTGATTTTCTTATTGTGAATCTGATCCGTAACGATTGGCCTTTTCGTGATCCTTTCGACGTAGTGTTCTGTCGCAATGTAATGATCTACTTTGATGCGACCACGCAGAGACAAGTTCTAGAGCGGATTCACAAAGTGATGAAGCCCGGTGCATTGCTTTTTGTCGGACATGCGGAGAACTTCAGTGATTCCAGAGACTTGTTTGCCCTTAAGGGTAAGACCGTTTACGAGCGGGTGTAGCAGCCTAGATTGAAAAAGCCTATCCATGTCTATGAACACCTTCTCTACCGGTTCCCCGCAACCCAAGCCCTTGGGCGGCGGGCTTGGTGGTTCCAAGCTTTTGGCCAGCGGTCGGGTCTCACGCGTCGATCATCTAAAGGCGCAACCTCGGAAGCCGGGGGAGGCTTCTTTTTTCTACGCTGATCATCATTTCCAGTACGACGCTGTGAAAGTGCTTCCCGGAGAGTACTTTGTATCGAATGAAGAAATTGTCATCATGACAGTACTGGGTTCTTGTATTGCAGCGTGCTTGTGGGACGGGAAAGCAAGAGTAGGGGGGATGAACCACTTTATGTTGCCAGATGGCGAAGGCGGCGATGGCTCTGGGCGCTATGGCTCCTTCGCAATGGAGCTTTTAATCAACGAAATGTTGAAGCTGGGTGCTCGCCGAGAAACAATGCAAGCCAAAATTTTTGGAGGCGCTCAAGTGATGGCCGGGTTCACCACCATGAACGTTGGCGAGCGGAATACTAAGTTTGTGATCGACTATCTGTCGACGGAGCGGATTCCTGTGGTTTCACAAGACGTTTTGGACATCCACCCAAGGAAAGTGTGTTTTTTCCCAACCAGTGGTAAGGCCTTGGTGAAGCGGTTAGCACACTCTCATCCAGAGACCCTTGTCGTCGAGGAGCGCAGAGGCAATGCCGCCACTGTGGCTAAATCTAATGCTGGCGGATCCGTAGACCTTTTTTAATCGGTGATGAAGAAAATTCGTGTTTTGGTTGTCGATGACTCCGCTTTGGTGCGCAGCTTGTTGACCGAGATTTTGAACAAGCAGGCTGATATTGAGTGCGTTGGTGCGGCCAATGACCCTTTGATTGCTCGCGAAATGATTCGTGAGCTGGATCCTGATGTGATCACTTTGGATGTAGAGATGCCGAAGATGGACGGGCTCGAGTTTTTGTCGAGGCTGATGCGTCTACGGCCGATGCCTGTTGTCATGATTTCAACGCTTACTGAACGAGGTGCTGAGGTGACAATGCGGGCGCTTGAACTTGGGGCCATCGATTTTGTGGCTAAACCTCGTATTGGACTGGTTGACGGTATTCGTGAGCTTTCTGCAAGTATTGTCGAAAAAGTTCGTATTGCCTCCAAAGCGAAGATCCGTCGACATGCAGAAATACCCATTGGAGGTGGCCAGTCCGCTCATAACTCAGTACCTACGCCAAGCGTGTCTGTTGGTCTAGTTGGTCATGTCTCAACTGAGAAGCTTGTGTGCATAGGTGCTTCCACTGGAGGTACGGAGGCGATCAAAGAGGTTCTCATGCGGATGCCATCGAATGCCCCCGGCATCGTGATTACACAGCACATGCCGCCGGGATTTACTGCCAGTTTCGCGGCTCGGTTGAACAGCCTTTGCCAGATTGTGGTTCAAGAGGCCATAAATGGCCAGCGAATATTGCCCGGACATGCTTACATCGCCCCTGGTGGTAAGCAGTTTCGGGTTGATCGCAGCGGGGCTAATTACGTGTGTATTGTCGAAGAGGGTGAGCCTGTAAATAGGCATAAACCGTCGGTTGAAGTGCTTTTTCTCTCAGTGGCTAAGGCTGCTGGTCGGAATGCGATTGGTTTGATGCTTACTGGCATGGGGGGCGACGGCGCAAAGGCCATGAAGACAATGAAAGACGCTGGCAGCTATAATTTTGTGCAAGACGAAGCTTCTTGCGTAGTGTTTGGTATGCCTCGTGAAGCCATCCAAGCGGGTGCTGCTGATGAGGTTTTGCCCTTGGCTGATATGGCTGAGGCCGTTCTCACGCGATTGAAGAGTTCCGGCGATCGCTACCGCATCTGACGCACTCTCTTTAAAGAGATTCTTATGCGAGCAGTGCTAAAAAAAGCAAGAATATGCTCTCGAGCGTAGTGATGCACTTA
>DAINNP010000003.1:0-26370 GCA_036735785.1 Rhodoferax sp.
GCGCACGAGTGACGACGCCGGCGAGCACATGGCACCGAGCGCGCTGGTGCAGTGCCTGTCATGGGTCGGCGAGGGGGCAGCCGACACAGCCAGCGACCCCCGGCTCGACCAGCGAATCGCCTTGGCGCCCTTGTTGCCCCCGCAACCCCAAGGGCAAGCCCTGCCTTTGAAGCAGCTATCGGCCAGCGCCTATGAAGACATGCGCACCTGCCCTTACCGGTTTTTCGCGTTGCGCCAATTGGGTTTGAGTTCGGTTGATGAGCTGGAAGCCGAGGTCGACAAGCGCGACTTCGGCGTCTGGCTGCACGCGGTGTTGGCGGCCTTCCACGCCGAATTGCAGGCCGCGCCCACCAGCGATGCAGCGCAGCGCAGCGCACTGCTGCAGTCGGCCGCAGATGCAGTGACCGCGTCGATGGGCCTCCCGGACGGCGAGTTCTTGCCCTTTGCGGCCGCTTGGCCCGCCGTGCGCGATGGCTACCTCGTCTGGTTGCGCAAACACGAAGGCCAAGGCTGGGCGTTCGCAAGTGGTGAGACCTCGCACACCCAAGCCGTGGGGCCAGTCACCCTGGCGGGTCGAATCGACCGCACCGATACCGGGCCGGAGGGCGCTATCTGCGTGCTGGATTACAAAACCGAACCCTTGGGGAAAACGAGGGAGCGGGTGAAAAACCCGATGGAGGACACGCAAATCGCCTTCTATGCCGCCCTGTTGCCGCACGACACGGTGCATGCGGCCTACATCAATATCGGCGAGCGCGAGGGTACGCAGCCCCAAGTACAGACCCACATTGTGGAAGCGCGCGATGCCTTGATCGAAGGTATTGCCCATGACATGCAGCGGGTGGCCGAGGGCCATGCGCTCCCCGCCTTGGGCGATGGTCCGGCCTGCGACTATTGCCAGGCACGGGGCCTGTGCCGCAAAGATTTTTGGAGTCCCCTATGACGGCGCGGATGGATGCAGCCTACGAAATCAATGGCCGCCACGTCGACCGGGCTGACTTTTATGCGGTGGCCTGCGACCCGCGTCGCAGCGTGGCTGTCGAGGCTTGTGCCGGTGCCGGCAAGACCTGGATGCTGGTGTCGCGCATGGTGCGTGCCTTGTTGGATGGGGCCGCCCCGCACGAGATTCTGGCGATCACCTTCACCAAAAAAGCGGCCGGTGAAATGCGCGAGCGCTTGCAGGAGTGGCTGCGCGACTTCGCGCAGGCGGACGACGTCACCTTGCGCCGCGAGCTGCAGCTGCGCGGCGTCCGCACCGAAATCACCGAGGCCCAGCTCCAGACCCTGCGTGGGCTGCACGCTGCGCTGCTGACCACCGGCCGGCCGGTGCAGGTGCGCACCTTCCACAGCTGGTTCGCCGCCTTGTTGCGCAGCGCCCCTCTGGGCTTGCTGCACCAGCTGGGCTTGCCCACCACCTACGAGCTGCTGGAGAACGATGCCAAAGCCATTGCCCAGGTGTGGCGCAGGTTCCATACCCGGATTGCGCAAGACCAGGCAGCGCGGGCCGACTACCTGGCGGCCGTTGCCGTCTACGGCAGGCACGGCACCCTGAAGGCCCTGGAGGCCGCCATCCACAAGCGCACCGAGTTTGCCTTGGCAGATGCGCAGGGCGTGGTCGATGCGTCGGTAGCGCACTTCACGGTGCAGTTCCCGGCCATGGCCGCGTGGGCGCACCCCGATGACCGGCTCCAGAGCGAGCCGGTGCAGGCGTTGCTCTGGGCGAGTGCCAAAGCCTTGGGCGGGAGTACGCTCAAAACCTGTGTGGAAGCCGGTGCAGTGCTGGAGCAGGCGCTCAGCGCTGCAGATACCGCGGGCATCTACAAGGCCCTGTTTACCGAGAGCGGGAGCCCACGCAAGCTCAGTGAAAAAGTCGTGGGCATCGCCACCGTGCGTGAGGCCCAGGCCCTGCTGGCCGACACCCGGGCTGCGCTGGAGCAGCATCAGGCCTGGCTGCACCAGCAGCGCATGGCCCGCCTCAGCCGCGGGCTGCTGCAAGACTATGCGGCGCTCAAGCGCGAGCGCGGCTGGATCGATATGGCCGACCTCGAGCAAACCGCATTGCGCTTGCTCTCTGACGAGACCGTGTCCGGTTGGGTTCAGGAGCGGCTGGACGCGCGCATCAAACACTTGTTGATTGACGAGTTTCAGGACACCAACCCTCTGCAGTGGCAGGCCCTGTTTGCCTGGCTGGAAGGTTATGGCGGCAACGGTGCCAAGCCCGGGGTATTTGTGGTGGGGGACCCCAAGCAAAGCATTTACCGCTTCCGGCGTGCCGAGCCGCAGGTGTTTGAAGCGGCCAAAAACTTTGTGCGCGACGGCTTGCAAGGCGATGTGCTCAGCTGTGATCACACCCGCCGCAATGCGCAGGCCATCATCCAGCTGGTCAACACCGCCATGCTGGGGGCCCAGGCGGCGGGCGAGTTCAGTGACTACCGGGCCCACACCTCCGAGTCTGCAGACACCGGCGCGGTGCTCAAGCTGCCGCGCATTGCGCGGGCTGCCAAGGCAGCAGAGGGTGAGGAGGATGCGTCCAGCGAATGGCGCGACAGCCTCAGCACCCCGCGCCACGAAGCAGAAGACACTATCAAAACCCTGGAGTGCCGGCAGGCCGCGGCCTGGTTGGCCGGGCAGCTGGTGGCTCAAGGGGGGGCGTGGAGGCCGCAAGACATCATGGTGCTGGCGCGCCGCCGCGAGCGATTGGGGCTGATGCAACAAGAGCTGGCCGCCTTGGGCATTCCTGCCCAGCAGCCGGAAAAAAATGAACTCGGCGACATGCCCGAGGTGCAAGACCTGGTGGCGCTGCTGGATGTGTTGGTGTCCCCCGCCCATGACCTGTCTTTGGCCCGGGTGCTCAAGTCCCCGGTGTTCGGGGCGACCGATGCCGATCTGGTAACTCTGGCCCTGGCGCACCGCCGTGCCCGCAGCGAAGCCCGCGCCGCGGACCCCGAGGCGGCGGTGCCTGCGTGGTTGGCCGTGCTATGCCAGCCACTTTCGCCCTGGCCCGCAGACAGTGTGCTCGCCGCCGCAGCCGTGCAGTTGCAACGGTGGCAAACCCGCGTGCTCACCCAGCCGGTGCACGATGCGCTGAGTGCCATCTATGAAGAGGGCGCCGTGCTGGCCCGCTACGCGGCTGCCAGCCCGCCGGTGTTGCGCGAGAGTGTGTTGGCCAATGTGCGGGCGCTGCTCAATGCGGCGCTGCAAGTCGATGGCGGGCGCTACACCACCGCCTACAGCCTGGTGCGGGCCTTGCGGCAAGAGGGCAACAAAGCGCCGGTGCGCGCGGACGCCGCTGCAGTGCGCTTGCTCACCATCCATGGCGCCAAAGGGCTGGAGGCCCCACTGGTGCTGATGCTCGACACCGATGCCGAAAGCGCCCGCCCTGAAAGCATGGGCATCCTGGTCGACTGGCCCGGCGAAGACGCCTACCCGCGCAAGCTGGTGTTCATGGCCAGCGAGTCGCGCCCGCCTGCGTGCGCAGCCGCGACGCTGGCCATCGAGCAAGCGGCCCGGCAGCGCGAAGAACTCAATGCGCTGTATGTGGCGCTGACCCGTACCCGCCAGACCCTGGTGCTCTCCAGTGTGGAGCCCCACCGTGAGCGCGAAGGCAGCTGGTGGAAGCGCCTCGAGGCCTTGTCCACTGCCTGCACCCTGCCCGAGCCGGGTGCGGCCGGTGCGCTGTCAGGCGAAACAGTGGGGCAGGGCGCGGAGCCCACGGAGATCTTGCTGAAAGTAATTCCGTCGCTTGGTTTGCAGCGAAATGTGCCTGTAGCGCCCGCTCATAGTGCGCGACCAGCTATACATTTGGTAGCAAAACCTGCGGCGGACGCGACAGACTCTCTCGAATCCCGGGTCGGCCAGGCCATGCACCGGCTGCTGGAATGGGTGCCGCTGCAAGAAGGTCCCCAGCGTTCGGAGTCGCGGTGGTCTGCTGCGCAACGCGCCCAGGTCGCACGCGCCTTTGGTTTGGGGCCGGATGATGTGGCCCGTGCCGAGCGCATGGCGCAAGGCATACTCGCAGGCGAAGCAGCGTGGGCGTGGCAACGGCCGTCGGTGGCGTGGCATGCCAACGAAGTGGCACTGGCCCACGCGGGGCGCACCTTGCGGCTGGACCGCCTGGTGCAACACCGGGCGACCCAGGCGTGGTGGGTGCTGGACTTCAAGTCCACCGCTACGCCGCAAGACCAGCTTGAACTGTGCGAGCAGCTGCGCGAGTACCGCACCGCACTGCAGCTGATCCAACCGGGCAGCCAGGTGCACATTGCCTTTTTGACGCCGCAAGGCCGACTCATTGAACTTTTTGATTGACTACTTTGACTGAACTGAATTCTTCCGCCGCTCCTGTTACTGCTCTGCCTCCCTTGACGGTGGACGTGGCCATCATCGGCGGTGGGCCGGCCGGCCTGATGGCTGCACAGGTGCTGTGCGATGCCGGCGTTGCCGCCCATGTGTTTGACGCCATGCCCTCGGTGGGCCGCAAGTTCCTGCTGGCGGGCAAGGGGGGACTGAACCTGACCCACTCCGAGGGGGCCGATACCTTTGCCGGCCGCTATGGAGCGCGCCGCAGCGCCATTGAATCTTTGCTGGCCGGGCTCGATGCCACCGGCTTGCGCGCCTGGGCCGAGTCGCTGGGGGTGGAAACATTTGTGGGCAGCTCCGGCCGTGTGTTTCCGGTGGATATGAAAGCGGCGCCCCTGCTGCGGGCCTGGTTGCACCGGCTGCGTCACCCGGCAGAAGGTCAAGGGGTGCAGTTCCATATGCGCCACCGCTGGACCGGTTGGACCGATGCAGCAGCAGGCCAGGCCACCTCTGCGCTGGTGTTCGAGACGCCGTCTGGGTCGCGCTTGGTGCACGCCCGTGCCGTGGTGCTGGCCTTAGGCGGCGGCAGCTGGGCGCGGCTGGGTTCCAACGGTGCCTGGGTGCCCTTGTTAGCCGCCAAGGGTGTGGCGGTTGCGCCTTTGTTGCCCGCCAACTGCGGTTTTGATGTGCAAGGCGGTTGGACCCCGTTTTTCAGCGACAAGTTTGCTGGGCAACCGTTCAAGTCGGTGGCCATCTCGGTCAGCCATGCGAACGGTGTCGCGTTTCAGCGCAAGGGCGAGTTTGTGGCCACTGCCACCGGCGTGGAAGGCAGCTTGATCTACGCTGCCTCGGCTTTGCTCCGCGACGACATTTTGCGCACCGGCAGTGCCACGATCCATCTCGATCTGTTGCCCGACATGTCTGCCGAAAAGGTGCTGGCTGAGGTGCGCCACCCGCGTGGCACCCGCTCCCTGAGCAGCCACCTGAAGAGCCGCCTGCACCTGGAAGGCATCAAAGCCGCCATGCTGTACGAGCGCCTGGGCAAAGAGGCGGTCAGCGATCCTGTGCAACTGGCGGCTGCCATCAAAGCGCTGCCCATTACCCTGCAGGCAGCACGCCCGATTGACGAGGCTATCAGCACCGCCGGTGGCGTGTTGTTTGAGGTGCTGACACCGCAGCTGATGCTGGAGCAACTCCCCGGCGTGTTCTGCGCCGGCGAAATGCTGGACTGGGAAGCCCCCACCGGCGGCTATCTGTTGCAAGCCTGTTTTGCCAGTGGCAAGGCGGCGGGGCAGGGCGTGGTGGACTACCTGCGTTCAGCATAAAAAGTGCCGTTGGCGCACGATTTACCTGCGCCAGTAGCTCCTGATTTGATAGCAATTAGGGCTATCTCCGTGGCCGGGGCTCAGACCGAGTCAGTGGCCTCGGTTTTGCGCAGCCGGGGAGATGCGGCCCGCACACAGTTGCGGCCGCTGTGCTTGGCCTCGTAGAGCGCGCGGTCCGCATCGCCCACGAACTGCGAGGGCGTGAACAGCATGTCGGGGACTGCACTGGCGACGCCGAAGCTGGCGGTAAAGCGCAGGGTGCGGCCTTCAAATGGCACTTCCAACGCCGCTATATCCGACCTGAATTCTTCGGCCAGCTCCAGCGCGTCGCCCAGGGTGCTGTTGATCAGTAGCACGACAAATTCTTCGCCGCCGTAGCGGGCCAGCAAATCGCCGGCGCGCTGCACTTGCTGCCGCATGAGCTGCGCCAGCGCCTGCAAACAGGCATCGCCCGCGGGGTGGCCATAGGTGTCGTTGATGGCTTTGAAGTGGTCAATGTCCAGCAGTACCAATGCCAGTGGTTGTTTCAAGCGGCTGGCGCGTTTGTGCTCGGTCACCAGCGACTGGTCGAAAAAAGCCCGGTTGCCGACTTGGGTCAGGCTATCCGTCATCGAGAGGCGCTGCAGTTGCTCATTGGCCCGACGCAGTTGGTCTAGCGTCAGATTCAGTTCGGTGGTGCGCTCCCGCACCCGTTCCTCCAGCGCGCGGTTGGCATCTGCAGTGGCATCGAGCAGGGCCTGCTGGGAGGCGCGGGCTTTTTTGGCATGTGCCAGTGCCACGCTTTGGGCCTGGAGGCGCAGGCTTCGATCGGTGTTGATCCGGTCTGCCAGGGTGAACGACAGGAGCACTACCAGCATCAAAATTCCGATTTGCGATGCGTTATCAATCAAAAAGTTGCTGGGCAGCCAGCCGAATTTACTGATGGTCAGCACACTTACACCCACAAAAAGCGCGGTCCATGACAAGCAATAGAACCGGGCGAATCGCGCGCCCAGCCACCAGCGCCAATAGCCGATGGCAAGTGATGCGACCGAAATCACCAGAATGAACCCCGAGGTGATCCGGATTACCCAGCTATAGGGCAGCACAAATGCGCTCAAT
The DNA here is from genome assembly GCA_036735785.1 of Rhodoferax sp. Taxonomy (GTDB): domain Bacteria; phylum Pseudomonadota; class Gammaproteobacteria; order Burkholderiales; family Burkholderiaceae_C; genus Allorhodoferax. Next base: position 6,723 of record DAINNP010000003.1, read on the forward strand.
ATCAGGGCAGCGCTGATCCACGCCATTCCCTGCATAGCCCGGTAGGTGGCGGGCGAAAAGCGATCCAGCTTCAAAAAACTGATGGCAAACAGGCAGGCAGACAGGCAAGCGCTTGCGATGGCTACCGGAACTGCAACACTGTTCCAGCGAATGGCGTCGGGCCACACATAGGCAAACGCGTAGCCGTTGAGCGTTCCCCAAAACACCAGGTAGCTGGCAACAAACAAGATGTAGTGCAAATAGCTTCTGTCACGGGTGGCGAGGTAAACAAACAAGTTGTACACAATCATCACCACCAAGATGCCGAACACGGCACCGGCCATCAGGTGAGCTCGGGCAGATGCTTCATGGAATGCGGTGGGTTGCCACAGACGTAATGGCGCTTCTACCGTGCCGCTGGATGCAATCCGCAGGACCACGAGGTTGCGCCCCGGCTCGAGGTTCAGCGGCATGACAAAGTTTTGATGCTGGACCGCACGTTGCGCATAGGGTTGCTCATCGCCCAGCGCAAAACGGTTGACAAGGTGGCCGTCAAACAAGTGAAACAGCCGCACATCATCCATAAACGGGCGCGGTAGTTCCAGAACGCGGGCCATGGGTTGGGCTGTCCGGTTGTCCAGCACCAAACGGAACCAGTACGCATGATCAGTGAAGCCGAAGTTGGGGATGGTGCGGGCGACCGGCATCCAAGGCTGACCCTCCGCCATGGCTTGCTCGAGTTGGAGCTGGCGGCTGTCATCCAGCAGATAGGCCACATTCGCCCCGATGTCCACGAAGGTCGGGCTTTCGGCAGTGAGGGTGATAACAGGGAGCGTGGCAGAAACGCCGGCATGCTGTGCGCCTGCCGACCCGCTCAGTACAACACAAAGGGCAAGGGCCCATCGCAGGAAACCCAAAACCATGGTGGCGTGGCCGACTGAGTTTGAAAAAAAAGGGTGGTTGACGAGCCTGACCCCGGCACTGGCTCCACAGTTAGGGCTGCTTGGTTCCCCACCTGACCCGGTTGGCCGCTTCACCATGCGGGAAGGCCCGTCAACGACTATTGTAACCCTGCCGAGACCTTAGAATCCCCTCATGTCTTATCTCGTGCTCGCCCGCAAGTACCGCCCCCGCAATTTCACAGAAATGGTAGGGCAGGACCACGTGGTGCAGGCCTTGACCAACGCACTGACGACGCAGCGTCTGCATCACGCGTATTTGTTTACCGGCACGCGTGGTGTGGGCAAAACTACCGTTTCCCGCATTCTGGCCAAATCCTTGAATTGCCAAGGTGCAGACGGGCAGGGCGGTATCACGGCGACCCCGTGTGGTGTCTGCCAAGCGTGTACCGATATCGATAGTGGCCGCTTTGTGGACTACACCGAGCTCGACGCGGCGTCCAATCGTGGCGTCGATGAAGTGCAGGCCTTGCTGGAGCAAGCGGTTTACAAGCCGGTGCAAGGGCGCTTCAAGGTCTTCATGATTGACGAAGTGCACATGCTCACCAACACGGCGTTCAACGCGATGTTGAAAACGCTCGAAGAGCCGCCCGAATACCTCAAGTTTGTGTTGGCCACTACCGACCCGCAAAAAGTGCCGGTGACCGTGCTGTCCCGCTGTCTGCAGTTCAACCTGCGCCCCATGGCGCCGGAAACCATCCGCGAGCACTTGACCAAAGTGCTGGAAGTCGAGCAGGTGCACTCCGAAACCCAGGCCCTGCGCTTGTTGGCCCGCGCGGCGCGCGGCTCCATGCGTGATGCTCTGAGTCTCACCGACCAGGCGATTGCATTCGGCTCCGGGCAGTTGCAAGAGGCTGCGGTGCGCCAGATGTTGGGCAGCGTGGACCGCTCATACGTCTTCCGCCTGATTGAGGCGCTGGCGGCCGGTGACGGTAAAACGGTGGTCGACACCTGCGAAACCCTGCGGATGAATGGATTGAGCGCGGCCTCTACCCTGGAGGAGATGTCCTCGGTGCTGCAGCGGATGGCGGTGGCACAAGCCACCGGGCATTCGGGCTTGGACGATAGCGACCCGGAGGCGGCTGAGACTGCCCGCCTGGCACAGGCGATGCCGACAGACGAGACCCAGTTGCTCTACAGCATGTGCCTGTACGGCCGTGCAGATCTGGGTTTGGCCCCCGATGAATACGCGGCGTTGACGATGGTCTTGCTCCGTTTGTTGGCCTTCAAGCCCACGGCTGAAAAAAAAACTCTAGCGATTCCTGAGCGCCCGGCGGCGCCAGTGCCTGCAGCCGCAGCTGTAGTGGCCCCCGTAGTTTCTTCGGTACCTGCAGTCTTGGTAGCACCGATGCCTGCTGCTGTGGCGCCTGCAGCGTCCCCTTCTGCAGAGTTACCGCCTGGCCGACCTGCAACTCCGCCTCCAAGCAAGGTGGTTATCCAGCCTTGGGAGGATGCGCCGGTACCGGCTCAGTCGCCTGCATTGGCGCCTGCAGGGGCGGCTCCTGCCTCTGCAGCTCCCGCAGCAACGCCTTCAGTGATTCCCCCGGGGCAGGTGCTCGCGGTGCGTGACAGCAGCCCTGTATCTGCGACAGCCGATTCCTCGGACAACGAAGACATCGTGGACATAGACCCCGCAGAGGACGATGCCTATGAGGCGCCGTGGGTCGATGATGTCGACGAAGATTATGAGCAAAATGCGCCTCTAGCCCCGTTGAATAGTGCGCCGGTAGCTACAAAAATTGTAGCGATACCCGTGCAGGAAATTCAGGAAAGCTCGCTGGATGAGCCCCCGGCTGCGGTCGGCTTTGAGCCGACTGAAGAAGGTGATTTCTGGCATCAAACAGTGCAGCACTTGATTGCGACGGAGGCGATCACCGCAATGGTGCGGGTACTGGCTTTGCAGTCGCAACTGATAGCGCGTGACACCGACCAGTGGCACCTCCGGCTCGAGCGGGAGTCTTTGAACCAGGCCAGCACCCGGGAGCGTTTGACGCAGGCCTTGCACACCGCTGGCTATCCGGTGCAACTTGCAATCGAGGTCGGCCGCGTCGTGGATAGCCCAGCGCGGCGCAACGCGGTGGCCACAGCGGAAAAGCAACACGCCGCGGAGCAGATAATCCTGCAGGAACCATTTGTACAGGCCATGATGCGCGACTTCGGCGCCAAGATTGTGCCCGGCTCTATCAAGCCGCTGTAAGCGGCCTCCCTATTTTTAATCCCACTCTTTTTAAGGAAAACCATGTTCAACAAAGGACAACTCGCAGGCCTGATGAAACAAGCCCAGACCATGCAAGACAACATGAAAAAGGCCCAGGACGAGTTGGGCAATATCGAAGTGACCGGCGAGTCCGGCGCTGGGCTGGTCAAAGTCACCATGACGTGCAAGCATGACGTGAAGCGCATCGCGATTGACCCCAGCCTGCTGGCGGACGACAAAGACATGCTCGAAGATTTGGTGGCCGCTGCCTTCAATGCCGCAGTGCGCAAGGCGGAAGAAACGTCCGCTGAAAAAATGGGCAAGATCACAGCCAGCATGCCCGGTTTGCCCGGCGGCATGAAATTCCCGTTCTGATCACCGGCGCCGCACCGCATGTCTGACCTGAACGCCCTTGACACCTTGATCCAGGCCCTGCGTGGCTTGCCGGGCGTGGGCGTGAAGTCAGCGCAACGCATGGCTTTCCACCTGCTGCAGCACGACCGGCCTGCAGCGCAGTTTCTCTCCAGGGCCTTGAAAGAAGCAGCGGACGCGGTGCACCACTGCGAGCGGTGCCATACCTTCACGCAAGACGCTGTATGCGCCACCTGTCTCGACGATCGCCGCGACCGCACGCAGCTCTGTGTGGTGGAAACGCCTGCGGATCAGAGTGCGATGGAGCGCACCGGCGCCTACAAAGGGCTGTACTTTGTGTTGATGGGCAAGCTCAGCCCCCTGGATGGCGTAGGGCCCAACGATTTGGGCTTTAAAAAGCTTTTTGACCGTGCTTGTGATGGCTTGGTACAAGAGGTGATCCTGGCGACCAACTTCACCGCAGAGGGGGAGGCCACCGCCTATGTGATCGCCGAAGGGCTCAAGGCTCGCGGCTTGCGTCCGACCCGGCTGGCACGCGGTGTACCGGTAGGCAGTGAGCTGGAGTATGTGGACCTGGGCACCATCGCCCACGCGCTGGTAGACCGACGCTAGCGCATTTTTAAATTCATTTGAAAGACAGTTTGTTCATGCAATTCGCCCACTTCACCGTCGCTTATTGGTGTGTTCTGATTGCGGCGCTTTTGCCCATCGTATGTGCCGGAATTGCCAAGTCCGGCCGGATCGGAGTAGCCCGCAGCAAAGGCGGCTACGACAACGTGAATCCCCGCGAGTGGTTGGCGCGCCAGACCGATTGGCGGGCCCGTGCCAACGGTGCCCAGGCCAATAGCTTCGAAGCGCTGCCCTTTTTTATTGGCGCGGTCATCATTGCCCACCAACTCGGCGCCCCGCAAGCCCGGTTGGACGTGCTGGCATTTCTGTTCATTGTCCTGCGCTTGCTCTACATCATGATGTACGTGGCCGGCATGGGCAACTTGCGCTCAGCGGTGTGGTTTGCCGCCTTGGCAGTGAACGTCGGTATCTTGCTGGTCGGCTACCGCTAAGCGCTCACCCCTGCTTTTTGCTCGGGGCCTTCGTGGCCCCTTTTTTTGCGGGTGCGCTGGGCTTGGCGGCCTTTTGGCCGCTGCTTGCTTTTGATTTCATCGCAGAGGGCTTTGCCACCTTCGAGTTCGCAGGCGCTGCTTTGGTACTTTTAGCCTGTGGCGGCAGCATCAATACAACTGATTGACCCGGCTTGAAGCGGGCACTGGCAGATACCTTGTTCCACTCCGCGACTTGCGCGGGATTGGTTTTGTACCGGCGGGCAATGCTGGCCACCGTATCGTTTTTGCCAGCTTTGACGGAGACCCGCTTCAGTACGATCTCGGGGGCGACCGACAGTTGGCTGTTGTCTGCCACTTTGATGGGCACGTCTGGCATCTGGTGACTGCGCGGTACCAACAGGGTGGAGCCTGCCCTGACGACCATTCGGGGCGGGATGTTGTTCATGCTGCGCAGGTCGGACTCGCTCATGCCCACTTTTTTTGCAACCTCGGCCGGGCGCATGGTGCTGGGGACCACCCAGGCTGTCCAGCTGGCAAGGCGCCCGCTGTAGCTTTCCAGGTTCGATTGGAAAACCTCTGCATTGTCCCAAGGCAAAAGAATTTGCGGGGTGCCGGCTGCCAAGATGACAGGGCGATTCAGCGACGGGTTCAAGGCTTTGAAATCATCCACGCTGACCTCGGCAAGCCTGGCTGCGAGCGCAACGTCGATGTCGCGCCGGATCGTCACGCTTTGAAAATAGGGGTGGTTTTCAATCAGGGGAAGCTTGGAATTGAATTGGGCCGGGTTCGACACAATGTTCTTGACCGCTTGGAGTTTGGGCACGTAAAAGCGGGTTTCCATGGGCATGTTGAGGTCGGGGTAACCCGTTGGCAAGCCCGCGCGCTGATTTTTAGCAATCGCCCGTGACACGCTACCTTCGCCCCAGTTGTAGGCGGCGAGCGCCAAATGCCAGTCTCCAAACATGCGGTGGAGCTTTTGCAGATAGTCCAAGGCCGCGCGCGTGGAGGCGAGTACGTCGCGGCGGTCATCCCGGAAGCTGTTTTGCTTCAGTTCGAAATACTTGCCGGTGGCAGGCATGAACTGCCACATGCCAGCCGCCTTGGCGCTGGACACGGCTTGGGGGTTGAAGGCACTTTCAATGAACGGCAACAGGGCCAGCTCCGTCGGCATGTTGCGGACTTCCAGTTCCTCCACGATGTGGAACAGGTATTTTTTGGAGCGCTCTGTCATCCGGAAGATGTAGTCAGGGCGCCGCGAGTACCAGACCTCCCGGTCTTGCACCAGTTCGCTTTGGAGGTCATTCATGCCGTAGCCGCGGCGGATGCGCTCCCACAGGTCTACAGGAGGGGCAACGGCAGCCACGCTCCGGGAGCTTCTGCCGAGCTCCATCGATGTCAGCGGAACCGTCTCGCCCGGACGGGCGGTGCTTACGGCGGGCGGTGCTTTGATGGGTGCGTTAGGGCGTGCAATTTCTCGACTCGGACGCAGGATCAGGCTGTTTGGATCGTTAGGGGTGGCTTGCGCAGCGCTACTTGCGGCGGGAGATGGAGCCGGTGAGTAGAGCCCGTCTTGTGGCATCGGGCTGTTGAGTGTGCCTGCACATCCTGAGAGGAGGGCGACGACACCCACGGCAAATAGGTGAAAACGGATCATTAAAAATTGTTTTTCCATTGGCGCAGAGTGGCGAAAACGCCCTCTGCGGAGACTCCTTGGGCGTCATGCCGGATGACTTCGTGCATGACGCTGTCCAAGTGAGTGCGTAAAAAAGGGTTGATCAGCCGTTCCCGGGCAATGGTGCTCGGGAGTGTGGGCTGACCGGCGTTGCGCAATTGCTGGCAATGGGTTTGGTACTCTGCGATCGCCTCGTTGTCAGGTTCGACAACTCGGGCAAAGCGCAAGTTACTCAAAGTGTATTCATGGGTGCAGCAAACCCGTGTTTCGGGTGATAAATCTGCCAGGCGGCTCAAAGACTCCAGCATTTGCGCGGGCGTTCCTTCGAACAAGCGGCCGCAACCTGCGCTGAATAAAGTGTCGCCACAAAACAGCAAAGGAACTTCGCCTGAAGGACTGGCGAAAAACGCGATATGTCCGCTGGTGTGCCCTGGCACGTCCATCACTGTGAAATCCATGCCGAGGGCGGATACTTGATCACCGTCACTCAGGCGTTCAATCGGCTCCGGCATTTTTTCACGCGCCGGCCCGTAGACGCGGGCTCCGGTGGCTTCGCGCAAAACATTCACGCCGCCGGTATGGTCGGCATGGTGATGGGTGACTAGAATGCAGCGCAACGTCAGGGAGTTGCGTTGCAGGGCATCCAGCACAGGTTGCGCGTCCCCCGGGTCTACCACCAGTGCGTCATGCCCGTTGTGCAACATCCAGATGTAGTTGTCAGTGAAAGCGGGTAGTGGTAGCAAGGTCATGAGCGATCAAATTATAGGTTTGCAGGAATGGTTCCGGTCTCCGGCAGGCAGCTATCTGCTGGAATGGGAGCAGGCGCAACTGGATGAGGCGGTGGCAGACCTTTTTGGCTACCACGCTTTGCAGTTGGGCGTGCCGGAGCTTCAGGCGTTGCAGCTCAATCGCATGCCGCATCGATGGCTAGCCACCGCAGCACCGGATCCCCGATATGGGGTCGTCGCGTTTCACTCCGACTTTACCGCCCTGCCATTCCCAGCCAACAGCCTTGATCTTGTGATCCTGCCCCATGCATTGGAGTTCAGTCCGGATCCGCACGCCACACTGCGCGAGGTGGAGCGCGTCTTGGTTCCGGAGGGCAAAGTGGTGATCTGCGGCTTGAATCCTGTGAGTCTGTGGGGCTTGCGCCAACGGCGAAGCCGCTGGTACCAACGGGCGGGCTGGGGTCAGGTTTTTTTGCCCGAGTGGGGTGACTTGATTGGCTACTGGCGTTTGCGGGATTGGTTGCGCTTGTTGAGTTTTGAGGTGGAGGTCGGCCGATTTGGTTGTTACCGCCCTGCGGTGGAGTCTACGGATTGGCTACGGCGATTCGCTTGGATGGACCGCGTCGGGCCAAGGTCATGGCCGATTTTTGGCGCCGCGTATTTCGTGGTGGCGACCAAGCGTGTGCGTGGCATGCGGCTGTTGGGAGCGCATTGGAAGTTGTCGACCAAGCGCAGCGCCGCCGCAGTGCCGGTGGCACAGCAAACGCATGCCTCGGTGAATGAGAGAAATGGGAAGGAAACCGTGTGACAGAGTTGATGGCGAAAGTAGTGATTTACACCGATGGTGCCTGCAAGGGCAATCCGGGGCCCGGGGGCTGGGGCGTGCTGCTCCGGTCTGCCGACGGCGCTGAAAAGGAGCTGTCAGGCGGCGAGCTGGGTACGACCAATAACCGCATGGAAATGATGGCAGTGATCGAGGCATTGACCGCATTGAAGCGACCCTGCGACGTGACCTTGCATATTGACAGTCAATATGTCCTGAAAGGCATCACGGAGTGGCTGCAAGGCTGGAAGGCCAAGGGCTGGAAAACAGCTTCCAAGCAGCCCGTGAAAAATGTGGATTTGTGGCAGCGCTTGGACACCTTGGTGAGTACTGCGGGCCACAAAATTGATTGGCGCTGGGTCAAAGGGCACGCCGGAGATCCGGGTAACGAACGTGCCGATGGACTGGCCAACCGTGGCGTAGAGCAGGCGCTGCGCCAGCGGAGCTAGCCTCCGATATAGCTCATCTCGACGCGGCGGGTGGCCGTACCGGCCCCTGTGGACTCGGCCCCCCGTTGTGCGGAGTACTGGTCTTTTCGCGCGCCCCACACGCGGGCAATGGCGTCTTGTAGCTGCTGGTTATCAGCTCCTGAGCGCAATAGTGACCGCAAATCATGGCCTTGGCCGGCAAAAAGACAGAGGTAGAGCTGCCCTTCCGTAGACAGGCGCGCCCGGTTGCAGTCCCCGCAGAACGCTTGCGTTACGCTGCTGATAAAGCCCACCTCACCGGCTGTAGGATCGTGCCGCCCGGCGGCATCTGTGTAGCCCCAACGCTGCGCGGTTTCTCCCGACTGTGTGCTCGCCAGGGCGATGAGGGGCATTTCCGCCTGAATTCGCTTTAGCACTTCGTTGCTCGGCACTACTTGGTCCATTTGCCAGCCATTGGTTGCACCGACATCCATGTATTCGATGAAGCGGAGTGCAACACCTGTGCCCTTGAAGTGCCGTGCCATGGGCAGGATCTCTTGTTCATTGGTGCCGCGCTTGACTACCATGTTCACTTTGATGGGGCCCAAGCCCACTTTTTGCGCAGCTTCAATGCCCAAGAGGACATCCCGGACCGGAAATGCCACGTCATTCATCGCTTGGAAGACGTTGTCATCCAGACCATCCAGGCTCACGGTGACTCTTCGCAGGCCCGCACGCTGGAGCGAAGCGGCTTTCTTTGCAAGCACAGAGCCATTGGTGGTGAGGGTGATGTCCAGGGGCTGGCCTGATGGAGTGGTTATGGCCGCCAGTTGTTCGATCAGCGCTTCGAGATTTTTACGCAAGAGCGGCTCGCCGCCCGTCAGGCGTATTTTTTGAACTCCCAGTGCCACGAACTGTCGGGCGACTCGCGTGATCTCCTCAAAACTCAGCAGATCCTGATGGGGGAGGTAAGGGTAATCTTTGTGAAATACTTCCTTCGGCATGCAATAGCTGCATCTGAAGTTGCAGCGGTCAGTAACGCTTATTCTCAGGTCCCTCAAGGGTCGCCCGAGGGTATCCAAGGTCGGTGCTGCAGTCGTCGCCCGGGGTGTGCCCACGGGTTGCGATGGCATGGGGAGCCCGAGGGTTCGTTTGTCAATCAGAGGGAAAACGCGTTGGGTAGAGCTTGCCATTCGGTTTGTAGGAATGTTCGTCAAAGTCGCCGTAATCAGGGCAAAATCTGCTGCAGAAAGAATAGCAACCGTTGTTGGATCGAACACCATGAAGCCATCTATCACCGCAATGTTACTGACATTGGTATCTCCTTGGGTTGCTGCAGAGAAAACCGGACCCGTGGCGGTGTCCGAACGTGATTTCATGAGCGATATTCCGGTCGTTTTATCGGTATCCCGCCTCGCACAGCCGGTGGACGAAGCGCCTGGCGCAGTGACTATCTTGGACCGCCACTTCATTCGTATTTCAGGCGCGCGCGACATTACGGATTTGCTTCGCCTCGTTCCGGGCTTCCAGACGACCACATCGTTTGAAACGGATGCGCCTATGGCCAGCTACCACGGTCGCAATGACGACTGGGCCAACCGCATTCAGGTACTGGTCGACGGCCGTTCGGTGTATTCGGGCCACCTGCAAGGCTCGGCAGGTCTGGGTCTGCAAGCATTGGCCATGGACGATATCGAGCGCATTGAGATACTGCGGGGTTCCAATTCCGCTGCATACGGTGCGCGCGCGTTTTTAGGCGTGATCAACATTATTTCTCGCGATGTTCGCGAAACAGCCGGATCACGAGCGAGGGTGAGTGCAGGGGACAGCGGTGTGGCAGACGCATTTGTTAGCACTGGTTGGGGCGATTCAGACCATGCATATCGTGTATCCGCAGACTCGCGGGGTGACATGGGCTTGCGTTCGGCCTACGGGGTCAACCGGGTTTCACGGGTGAACGTCACCGGTGCGCTGGCTCTTGATAGCGGTTTGGAGTTGGAGTTACGAGCAGGCAGTGCGGGAATAGATGCCGGACGCGGAAATGCTGACTCGCCTGGCAACGCAGAGCGCAGTCGATTTATCGGGGCGCAATTTGTGCAAGCAGATTGGCACAAAATTTTGACACCCGAGCAGGATTTAAAAGTTTCGCTCTCCCATACCGAAAACACCCACAGGGATGTTTTTCCTTATCTCAGCAACAACGCGGGCACCAATTATTTCGGGATTCCGGTGGACTTTAGTGGCTACGAAGTAAACCAAGCGGTCTCCCTTCAACACACCACGGTATTGAATCCGCAATGGAGATCGGTGTGGGGGGCTGAGCTCCGCAAAGAAGTTTTGACATCCCCGTCGACCTTTGATGGTAGGGGTAGCGTCTCTACAGACTTCCAACGCCTGTTTGGCAACTTGGAGTGGAAGCTCTTGTCTGCCTGGATACTCAATAGCGGGGTCATGTTGGAGCAAAGCGAACTCGGCGGGAAAACCGTGTCTCCGCGCTTGATGCTGAACTGGCATGTATCTCAAGGGCATACCTTGAGGGCCGGCGTGTCCACCGCGTTCCGGCCCCCCAGTGCTTTCGAGAAATATGCTGCCGTTCGGTACTATGACCAGAGCGGGGAAAACCCGATCACTACCGTGTTGAGCAGCGGCAATGTGGGGCCTGAAAAAATCGAAAGTCGTGAACTCGGATACAACCTGGCGCTGCCTGCACGCGGTGTGTCTGGAGACGTGAGGATTTTCGATGAGCGAATTACAGACGGTATAGAGCGCCCAAGGCGGATAGATCAACCGAGTGACTTCGTAAGTCCCAACGACCATCTGAATATCCAAAACTATCGCATCCAAGGTTTGGAGCACCAGCTTCAATGGAAGCCGTCGGCCCCCTCCCTCCTGATGGTGACCCAGACCTGGACCCATATTTCCGGGGTAGAGCAGCTGCGGGTCCTTAAGGGTGCCGCACGGTATGCCATGTCACTGATTGGTAGCTATGCCCTGAATAACGGCTACGTGGTCTCACTGATGCATGCCCAGTCAGAGGACATCGCGCTGATGTCCTCTAACGATGGGGTCTACAACATCGTCCGTACCGATGCGCGTATTGCGAAATCTTTTCGCTTGTCCGGTCGCAAGGCCGAACTATCGCTGGTGATCCAGAACTTGGATCAGCCGGTTCGTGACGGCGATAGAAAGTTCTTTTTCGATCGTCGCGCGTTCGTAACCTTAAAAGCCGAGCTCTGAACAAATGGGTTTGCGCGCTATTCACTTCATCGTTGGCTGGGTTCTTTCGATCAGTGTGTTCGCGCAGGTGCAAGCGGCCGATTTGGTCATCGTCAGCAGTGAAAAGACGGCAGGCCACGTAGAAACTGCCCAAACCATTGCCCTTGAATTTACGCGCGCTTACCCTGAGCGCGCCCAGCCGTCGATCACTTACCTTAGCGATAGCCGCCTGCAAGAGGCTGAGCTCCTTCAAGGTGCGCGTGTCGTCATGACGTTGGGCAGTGATGCATTGGCCAGCGTTTTGGCGCTCGATGTGCGGATACCGGTGGTGGCTTCGCTGATTCCGCGCGCCGGCATGGAGCGCATCTTGCGGGAGGCACCCTCCAAATCGCAAGCCTCTGTCAGCGCGGTGTACCTGGATCAGCCTTTCAGTCGTCAAGTCGAGTTGATGCGTCTTGCGCTCCCCAATACAAGAAGGGTGGGCGTTCTGTTCGGTTCGGAGTCCAGTCAACAGAGCCCGACACTACAGTCGGCTCTGCAATCAAAGGGCATGGAGTTGGTCAGTGGCTATATTGGTGGCTCCGGAACCCTGTTTTCTGCTTTGAAGGCGGTTTTGGACGATACCGATGTGCTTTTGGCTGTTCCTGACTCCAAGGTCTACAACGGATCCACCATCTCTAATGTGTTGCTGGCGACCTATCGGGCTCGTGTGCCGGTCATCGCCTTTTCACCGGCCTATGTGCGGGCCGGGGCACTCATGTCTTTGCACAGCACGCCGCGGCAAATCGGTATCCAAGCTTTTGCAATAGCCAAAACACATTTGACGGGTAACACGGGGATTTCGCTGCAATATCCGACGGATTTCACCGTTGTATTGAATGAGCAAGTCGCCCGTTCGCTGGACCTGGTGTTGGACGAGCGCTCTTTGACAGAGCGGCTCAAGCGTTCGGAGCGTCGCCCATGAGATTCCAGGGGATCCGCTTCCGCATGTTGCTGGCAGCCATTACGCCGGTGTTTTTGGTAGTGCTGGCCTTGATGGCCGTTTTCTGGACCACCCGTGTCTCTGATCTGGATTCGGCGCATACCACGCGTGCGCGATTGATCGTTCAGCAACTGGCGCGGGCCAGTGAGTATGGTTTGTTCTCGGGGAATGCTGCGAGTCTGCAAGCCATCGCGAACGGTCTGAAAACCGAGCCGGATGTCCGCTCTATTGCTATTTTCAATGGCAACGGACAGGTCTTGGCGAAGGCAGGTGAAACCCGTTATGCGGAGCTGCCCGAGGCTATGGGGGCCAATTACATTGCGCGCCAGAAGCGGCTCGGGGTCGATGTGTTCTGGGAACGGGTGTGGCCGAGCAATGTCGCGTTGGATGACTTTTATTCCGGGCCGACACAAGGGTTGAACAGCAACGTTTTGGGATACGTGGTGCTGGAGGTGTCACGGGATCGATTGGATCAAAGCGGCCAAGAGACTTTGCTGGTCGCACTCGGTATCGGGCTGGTGGGGCTGATGCTGGGCGGCTGGTTGGCCTCCCGACTTGGGGAGGGGGTGATCGGACCCGTGATGCGTGTGTCGCGCGCGATTGAGCGCATCGGCGAGGGCGATTTGAATCCGAGCTCTGAGGCGCTGCCTTCTGACCCTTTGTTCGATTTGCAAACCCGTCTCAATCAAATGGCTCAGCGCCTCGCGTGGGGGCGCGAAGAGTTGGAATATCGCGTAGAGGTCGCGACCCGCGAGCTACGCCTCAAGAAAGAGGAGGCGGAAAGTGCCACGCTAGCCAAATCGCGGTTTTTAGCCGCAGCAAGCCACGACTTGCGTCAACCTACGCACGCGCTGGGCATGTTTGTAGCCCGCTTGGGTCAATTGACTTTGGATACTCCCGCCCGCCAGGTCGTGGATAGTCTTGAAGCTTCGGTTTCTTCCATGCAGGATTTGTTGGACGGATTGTTGGATGTTTCCCGCTTGGAGGCCGGTGCGGTGCAAGTCCACCGTACCGAGTCACCTCTCGACAAGCTCTTCCAGGCGGTACATAAAGCGTTGATGCCCCTCGCTGGCAGCAAGGGCCTTCGATTACGGGTGCGCCCCACACAGGAGTGGTTTCTCAGTGACCCCGTTCTTCTGCAGCGTGTGGTGATGAACCTTGCCAACAATGCGGTGCGTTACACCGATCAAGGCACTGTGTTGGTAACCTGCCGTGTGGTTGATGGTGGCAGCAATTTGCGGATCGACGTTGCTGACAGCGGGATCGGTATCTCACCTGAGCACCAGAAGGAAATCTTCCGGGAGTTCTACCAGGTTGCCAACAGCGGTCGTGATCGGACCCAAGGCTTGGGCTTGGGCCTGAATATAGTGGAGCGTACCGCCAAGCTGCTGGGCCATAGCATCATCTTGCGCTCGGCTTTGGGATGTGGGACCCGGTTTTCTATTGTCTTGCCGAGGGCCTTGCCGCAAGAGTTCTCAGCTCCGGCGGCACTGACGCTCCCCGCTCAGGGCAGTGAGCTCGATGGAATGCGGATTCTGATTGTGGAGGATGACACCCTCGCGCTGGAAGCATTACAGAGCCTGCTTCAGTCCTGGGGTTGCCTGGTCTATGCTGCTGCCAACGTTCAGCAGGCATTGGATTTTGTAAACGCCTACCCGGCGCCTGACTTGGTGTTGTCGGATTTCCGCTTGGGAGAAGATCGCAACGGGATGGACGTTATCGATATGGTCCGCGCACATTCGCGCAGGCCGATTGCCGCTTGCCTCATGAGTGGCGATACCGACGCCAATTTGTTGCATGCAGCCAAAGCCCGTAACTTGACCCTCTTGCACAAGCCCGTGCGGCCGGCCAAGCTTCGCAGCTTGATGCGTCGTTTGGCGATTAGCAATGCCTCGGACGCCGAGGCCAGCACTCAAGAGCTGGTGGCAGGGCGGTAGCCGCTGCGAGCTGCTGCAACGACAGCTTGCGTCCGGTTTTGCACATCAAAATAGCGCAAGATGGCTGCCACGTGGGTTTTGACGGTTTCGTCGGACACGTTCAAGCTCGTTCCGATTTCTTTGTTGGAGCGGCCATCCAATAGCTCGCGCAACACCAGCTCTTGACGTTGCGTCAGGGGCGGCTTGTTGTTGAGGTCTTCCTGCAGCCCCACCGCAGGAGGTGCGTCCAATTCTCTTGGGGAGTACACATCGCCATTCAGTACCAAGCGGACGGCGTGGAGCAACTCGTCGCTCAAAGTGGATTTGGTCACGAAGCCGGAAGCACCGTTTTGTAGTACTTGCCGCATGATTTGTGTATTCGCGGAGCCGGACAGCATCACGATCGGGAGCTCCGGGTGGCGTTTTCCGAAGATGTCGAGTGCAGCCAAGCCGGTCATGTCGGGCAGGTGATAGTCCAGCAGAACCAGGTCCAAGTCGGCATGTTCTGCAGACAACTCGAAACCGCGAGCGCAAGTACCCGCTTGGAGCACTACAGCGTCCTCGTCCAGTCCCTTCAGAACCTGATGCAGTCCTTCACGCACCAGGGCGTGGTCGTCGATCACAAGAATTTTCACTTCAGTCTCTTCGTCGATGCTTAAATTGGTTCCCTTTACATATTAGCGCAAGGTAGGCATCTGCCTGTCTCTTGAAGAACAGTTTTGCGCAGAGCAACACAGGTATCCAATATCAACCGCCGTGTATTTTCATCATCAAAGGGACGATCAGTAAAGCGACGATATTGATGATCTTGATCAGCGGGTTAATGGCAGGACCAGCGGTGTCTTTGTAGGGGTCGCCGACGGTGTCTCCGGTAACGGCCGCCTTGTGCGTTTCGGAGCCCTTGCCTCCGTGATGCCCGTCTTCGATGTATTTTTTGGCGTTATCCCAGGCGCCACCGCCGGTGCACATGGAAATGGCCACGAACAAGCCGGTCACGATGGTTCCCATCAGCAAGCCGCCCAAGGCCTCGGGCCCCAAAGCCAAGCCAACCACAATGGGCACGACCACCGGTAAGAGAGATGGGATCATCATCTCTTTGATAGCGGCGGTGGTGAGCATGTCTACGGCCGTGTCGTATTCGGGTTTGCCGCTACCGTCCATGATGCCCTGGATCTCTTTGAACTGGCGGCGAACCTCGACCACCACCGAGCCTGCCGCCCGCCCGACCGCCTCCATGGCCATAGCGCCGAAAAGGTAGGGGATCAGGCCACCGATAAACAGCCCGATGATCACCATGGGATTGCTCAGGTCAAAGCTGATGTGTTTGCCATAGGCATCCAGCTTATGGGTGTAGTCGGCAAACAGCACCAGTGCGGCCAAGCCTGCGGAGCCGATGGCGTACCCCTTGGTGACCGCTTTGGTCGTGTTGCCGACAGCGTCCAGTGGATCTGTCACATCGCGCACGCTAGCGGGTAGCTCCGCCATTTCAGCAATACCGCCTGCGTTGTCGGTGATGGGGCCGTAGGCATCCAAGGCCACCACAATGCCGGCCATGCTGAGCATGGAAGTGGCAGCGATGGCAATGCCATACAACCCCGCCAGTGAATAGGCGGTGTAGATCGCGATACATACAAACACCACCGGCCAGGCTGTAGAGCGCATGGACACGCCCAAGCCCGCAATGATGTTGGTGCCGTGGCCGGTCGTAGAGGCCTGTGCAATGTGCTGCACCGGCGCGTATTGTGTACCGGTGTAGTACTCGGTGATCCAGACCAGCGCTGCGGTCAATACCAAGCCGACCGCACAGGCGCCAAAGAGTTTGCTGGCAGCACCGGTGCCGCCCAAGGCGTTGTCTGCAATCATCGATTGGGTCACAAAATAAAACGCAATCAAAGACAAAGTGCCGGCAACCGCCAAGCCCTTGTACAGGGCAGGCATCACGTTTTTCATGCCCGGTGACGCTTTGACAAAGAAGCAGCCAATGATGGAAGCCACAATGGACACTGCCCCCAAAACAAGTGGATACAAAACAGCGTTTGCGCCCGCACTGCTTGCGAGGAGTGCTCCTAAAACCATAGTAGCGATCAGCGTGACCGCATAGGTCTCAAACAGGTCGGCGGCCATGCCTGCACAGTCACCGACGTTGTCTCCCACATTGTCAGCAATCACGGCGGGGTTGCGCGGGTCGTCTTCCGGGATGCCTGCTTCCACCTTGCCTACAAGGTCGGCGCCGACGTCAGCGCCTTTGGTGAAAATTCCGCCGCCAAGGCGCGCAAAAATGGAAATCAGCGACGAGCCGAATGCAAAGCCGATCAGCGGATTGAGCTTGGCCGCAGTCACTGCACCATCCGGCACCAAAAACCAATAAAAACCGGTCACCCCCAGCAGCCCCAGGCCCACCACCAGCATGCCGGTGATGGCGCCACCCCGGAAGGCCACTTCCAAAGCCGGGCCTATGCCACGGGTGGCTGCCTGTGCAGTGCGCACATTGGCCCGCACGGACACATTCATCCCGATAAAGCCACACGCTCCCGAGAGCACGGCACCCAACACAAAGCCGATCGCCGAAAGACTGTCCAGAAAAACACCGATGAGGATCGCCAGCGCGACGCCAACCCACGTGATGGTCTTGTATTGGCGTGCCAGGTACGCAGCCGCGCCGGTTTGAATAGCGGCTGCAATCTCTTGCATACGCGCATTCCCCGGGTCTTGGAAAAGAATCCAGCGTCGCGCCCAGACTCCGTAAATCACGGCAATCAGGCCAGAACCAAACGCCAGTACCAGTGCAGTGTTGCCTGTCATATATAGAGCACTCCTTGATGGCTGAGTCGCAAAGGTGGGAGCAACGCCAGGGTTGTCCCCGCTGCGTTGCTTCCTCATTGCGCCTGGACGGCAGGTCAAGGGGCGTTGATTGGCCAACGGGGTCAATGTAGCGCGCTTTGGGGCCGCTGGGGCAAAAACGAAAGTGCCAAGTCAGTAAAATCCGTGTTAATCCACCCGTTTCCTGTTTCAACTCAAACAAAGAGAGATTGCATGTCCTTAGACAACGTGACCCCCGGTAATAAAGTCCCTGATTCGTTCAACGTGATCATCGAGATCTCGATGAACGGCGACCCCATCAAATACGAAGTGGACAAGGCCTCCGGCTGCATTTTTGTGGATCGCTTCATGAACACTGCGATGCATTACCCCACCAACTACGGCTATGTGCCCAAGACCATCGCCGGTGACGGTGACCCGGTCGATGTGTTGGTGATCACCCCGGTTCCCTTGCCTCCAGGCGTCGTGGTGCCTTGCCGCGCTATCGGCATCTTGAAGATGGAAGACGAAGGCGGCATGGACGGCAAGGTGTTGGCCGTGCCCACCGACAAGATCCTGCCCCTGTACTCCCGCTGGCAATCGCTGGAAGATTTAAATCCGATGCGCCTGAAGGCGATTGAGCACTTCTTTGAGCACTACAAAGACTTGGACGCCGGCAAATGGGTCAAGGTGCAAGGCTGGGGCGGCAAGGACGAGGCCCACAAAGAAATTCTGGACGGCATTGCCGCATACAACCAGCAATAAGCCTGTTCACCCCCGCGTAAAATACGCGGGGTGCTACTAAAAGAATAGCGCCCCACAGAGTGATCTGTGGGGCGCTATTTTTATGGCGCTGACCTGCACACGCGGCGCAGGGTGTCGATTGCCGGGCGCTCAGCTGCCGCTGTATTCCAGCGAAGAGTGGTGCAGCGTGATGCGCAGTTTGCCTGCGTCGTCTCTCACATAGCCCCAGGTCTTGTCCACGGTTGTGACCTTACCGTCTTTGCCGGTGAAGCTCACTTTGCCCATGCTGGTTGCGCTGTTGCCAGTGATGAAAATGCCGGCATTGGAGATTTCACACTGCGTCCAGCCTTTGAGGGCAAAGCCGGTGTCCTTGGGGTATGCCGCATCGCCGCCAACAAAATAGGCCAATGCGCCAGCCCGGGTTGTGCGGAAGGTTTGCGGATTGACCGTCAGGGTGGGTTTGAACAGCACGGCGCCCATTTGGTAGCCGTAGGCGGAGTCGATCACTTTTTCCGCCAGCGCTTTAGCAGCGGGTTGGCCGCTGGTGGCGTGTATCTTGCTGATGTCGACCAAGGCCTTGCACCACGCCTGCTGTGCTGCTTGTACTTCGGTGGGACTGATTTTCGAATGTCTGGGGAGCCAGCGAGGATCCTCTGACCAATGTGGTGGATGTGTACATACGTCGCCTGCGCAGCAAAATCGGCGAAGGTCATGCAGTTCCGATGATTTACACCGTTCGCGGTCTCGGTTATCGCCTGGAGTTGCCGCTGATCAGCTTCAGCCAGCAAAAGTCTCTCGATTGAGAGCCCTATGCGGCAACTGTGATGCGTGGGTAGGGTGAGCGTGATTCACACAGCTTCTTTCGCTTTAAGTGTTCTGACAACTGTCGATATAGACGGAAAAGTAGCACGTCAGGCTGTCCAAAACTATGCTCCCGCTGTACCATGAATTTAAATATTTATTAAAAACATTTAAATTGAACTCTTGCTTTTATGGACGCGATGTTTACTCACACCCTGACGCCGAGATCCGGTAAGTCCAAGAGATCCGTTCGTATGAAATGCCGACCAGGATGGCCCATTCTCCGCTTCGTAAAGGGGGTTATGGTCTGAACTGGCGCGCGGTGCGTTAACTTGTGGCTCAGTGAGCCCCATCAACAAAAACGGAGTAAGCGATGTCCTTTGTGTTTCTAAATTCGTTGCGCGGGAAAATCGTGGCATTGGTGGGGCTTTTGGTCTTCACTGGGCTCGCTGCGCTCTCCATCACCAATGTTCTGACCGCACGATCTCATGCGTTGCGCACCTTGGATAGTCAGACGGGCGCGCTCGCCAAGGCGCATGCATCTGAAATTGCCGAATGGGTTGCCGGGCGGCACCAGATTGTGAAGTCTTTCGGTTTTGCGGTGAACGAGCCGGACCCGCTCAAGTACTTGGTGCAGGCCAAAGTGGCCGGTGGGGTGGACTCTGCGTATATCGGGTTTCCCGACAAACGGACGGCATTCTCGGAGCAGCAGAACCTACCGCCGGATTATGACCCTACAGCTCGCCCTTGGTATCAATTGGCCGCTGCTGCGCAAGGACCAGCCTTGACACCGCCCTATGTAGATGCAGGGTCTAAAAAACTGGTAATCACGTTCTCCGCCGCGGTAAGAGAGGGCGGCGCAGTGAAGGGCGTGACTTCGGTCGACGTCTTCATGGATGCCGTAGTTCGTAATGTGGCTTCCATCCGTCCGACCCCTGGGACCTATGGATTTATTGCCGATAAGACTGGAAAAATCATGGTGCATGAGGACA
>DAINNP010000004.1:0-25768 GCA_036735785.1 Rhodoferax sp.
GCAACAGCACTCCGGCAAAGGCGCGCAGCACATCGGTGCCCAAGCCCAACATGCTCAGCAAGCGCGTGATCTCCAGCGCGGGCGCAGCGGCCTGCATATCGGTAGTGCTGTTCACAAAGCGCGGAAAGCTCACTGCCGCCATGGGCGTGCTGTAGCGGATCAGGGCCATGGTGATTTCGCGCTCGTCTTCCATGACGCGGCGGTCGTCGTCGTCCACGGCGGTGTAGTCCTCATGCACCTTCCAGACGGAGGCCGTATCGGTCAGGATCAGTCGGTCCAGCACGCTGCCGCCAGGCGCCAGAATACCGACCACGGTGTAAACACTGTCGCCATGCGGATGCCCGCCGGCGCCCAGACCGTGGGTGCCCACAAAGGTCTGCCCCACCTGAATGCCCATGGCCTTGGCAGCGGTAGCACCCAGCACCGCCTCCATGGGCGCGGTCCACAAGCGACCTTGCGTGAGCTGGGCGTCGTAGTGGGCCGGATAGTCGAGCGAGGTGCCCACGATCCGGTAACCGCCGAAGTTGTCGCCCAGGCTGATCGGGATCACTTGTTCCACCAGCGGGTTGCGGGCCAACTCCTGCACCGCCTTGATCGGCACATTACCGGGTGGCACATCGAGGTGCAAGACCCCGGAGAGGATGAGCTGCATCGGGCTGCCCTTGGCGCCCACCACCACATCGATACCCGCCAAATCGCGCTCAAAGGCTTTGCTGAGCTGCGCCCCTACCAGCAGCAAAAACGTGATGGATGCCAGCCCCAGACTGAGCAGCAAGAGATTGAGCGCCGCCCCCAAAGGCCGGGACCACAGGTAGCGCCACGCAAAGAAAAGTGTTGTCATGTCGCTATGATTTTGATAGCTGCTCGCGCACCAAAGACAAGCGCGAGAAGCCAATTTGACCCAAACCACCGGCCTCCGGCGCTGAAAGCAGGCTGGCCACCCGCGCATCGTGGGTGGCAATCACCAGGGTGGCGCCGTGCTGCTGCGCCGTGGTGTGCAAGAGCTGCACCGCTTGGGCGGCGGCTTCGTCATCCAGGCTGGCGGTAGGCTCGTCGGCCAGCACCACCCGGGGTTTGAGCAGCACCGCGCGGGCCAGGGCGACCCGCTGCGCTTGCCCGCCAGACAGCTGGTGGGGCAAGCGGCCAGCCAACTCGGCCACGCCCAAGGCCTGCAGGGTGGCGTGGATGCGGGCTTTGTCCTCCGCCCGACCGGCCGCCCATTGGGCCATGGCCAGGTTTTGCTGCACCGTGAGCGCTGCGCTCAAATGCAGCTTTTGCGGCAAAAAGCCGATATGAGCCGCCCGCCAGGCATCCGCCGTGGCACCGCGCAAGTCGCCCATGGCTTGGTCTGCCACATGCAGCGTGCCAGCCGAAGGCGCCACCAGTGCAGCCACTAGGGCCAGCCAGGTGGACTTGCCGCTGCCCGACGGGCCGCTGAGCAGCAGCACCGCACCGTGGGGCACCTCTACATCCGGAAAACGCAACTCACCGCCACCGGGGTAGCGGTAGCAGAGGCCCCGTGTTTGGATCATGCCGCCGGACCTGCGTTAGCCATGCCGCCGGGCGCGGTGCCTGTGGCGCAATCTGCGCAGACGCCGCGCACCGCAAAGTCGAGGTGCATGTCGGTGTAACCCAGTGCGCGCAAGGATTCGATGGCGGTTTGCGCCGCCCTCTCCAAGTCCACTGCATGCAGGGCACCGGCCAACGGACTGTCGCGGTGGCAGGTCTGGCACTCAAAGTGGGGGGTGGCGTGCACGCTGGCGGGCATGGCCTGGTAGCGGCGCACCCGCTGGCTGTCCACCCGGCACAAGAGCAGGCCCACTTGGGTCAGGCGGTCGATCAGGCGGTAGAGGGTGACGCGGTCCAGCGGCTCAGCGTGGTCGCCCGCCAAAGACTCCTGCAACTGCGCGTGGGTGTAACTGGTCTCGGGGTGGGCCAACAGCCAGCCCAAGACACGGCGCGCAGCCGCCGTACGGCGCAGGCCGTGGGCGGAGAGCAGTGCGTCGATCGGGTTGTCACCCTCGAGCACCGGGGTCACGGGGGGTTGGACTGAAGCCATGGAACCATCCTAAAAATGCAATTCAGTTGCATTAATCAATAAATGCAACCAAGTTGCGTTAGACTATATCGCAATCGAGTTGCATTATGAGTCATTTTCGTGAACCTGCCTGAACCCCGCCGCCAGCGCACCAGCGTCCTGGCCCTACCCGCTTGGCAACGTGTGCTGTGGATCCTGCCGGCACTGGCCCTGTTGTGGCTGGGCGTGTGGTGGGCTTGCCTGGAGGCCGCCCCGCTATGAACGCGCCTGATTACGCGCCTACCCACGCGCCTGACAACACGCGGTTGGCCGGCGCTGCGGCCATCGAGCTGCACAACCTCACCGTGAGCTACCGCCGCCACCCGGCACTGCACCATGTGAGTGGTCACTTTGCGCGCGGCTCTCTTACTGCGGTGATCGGACCCAACGGTGCCGGCAAAAGCACCCTGCTCAAAAGCCTGGCCGGGCTGGTCAAGACCGAGCCACACGGGCACATCACCCGCGCACCGGGCTTGCGCCTGGCCTACCTGCCCCAGCACAGCGAGCTGGACCGCAGCTTTCCGCTGAATGTGCGCGACTGCGTGCTCATGGGCCTGTGGGCGCAGACCGGTGCCTTCGGTAGCGCCACACCGGCCATGCTGGCGCGGGTGGATGCCGCACTGGAGGCGGTGGGCCTGCAAGGCTTTGAGCGCCGCCCGGTGGGCACGCTCTCCAGCGGGCAGTTGCAGCGCACCCTGTTTGCGCGCCTGCTGGTGCAGGACGCCGACCTGATTCTGCTGGACGAACCCTTCAACGCGGTGGATAGCAAAACCACCGCCGGTCTGCTGACATTGGTGCAACAGTGGCACCGCCAAGGCCGCACCGTGGTGGCCGTGCTGCATGACGACGCGCAGGTGCGGGAGCACTTTCCCCACACCTTGCTGTTGGCACGCGAGTGCATCGCCTGGGGTGCCACGGCCGAGGTGCTGACAGACGCCAACCTGCAGCGCGCCCGCGCCATGGCGGAGGCTTGGGAGGATCTGGAACACCCCCCGGCTTGCCCACTGCGTGTGGCCGCTTCCCCCCTTGCAGGGGGCAATACCAGTGGCCCGGCAAAGCCGGCTCCACGGTATTCCACGTCGCTGCAAGAAGTGGCCACCCCATGACCGTGCTGCAAACACTTTGGGACGCCCTCTTTTCCCCTTTTTCAGAATTCGCCTTTATGCGCCGCGCGCTGGTGGCGACACTGGCGCTGTCACTCAGCGCCGCGCCCTTGGGCGTGTTTTTGACGCTGCGGCGCATGAGCCTCTTGGGCGACGCGCTCAGCCACGCGGTGCTGCCCGGTGTGGCCATCGGCTTCATGGTCAGCGGCCTGTCGCTCACCGCCATGGCGCTGGGTGGCGTGCTGGCGGGCATGGTGGTGGCAGGGCTGGCCGGTGCGGTCAGCCGCTTCACCACCTTGAAAGAAGACGCCAGCCTCGCCGCCATCTATCTGGTGGCACTTGCCCTCGGGGTAACGCTGATTGCGGGCCATGGCACCCAGCTCGACTTGCTGCACATTTTGTTCGGCAGTGCACTGGGCGTGGACAACAGTGGCCTGCTGCTGGTGGCGGGTGTGGCCACTGTCAGTGTGCTGGCCTTGGCGCTGATGTACCGCGGGCTGGTGCTGGAGACCTTTGACCCGGTGTTCATGGCGGCCCACCGCAGTGGGGTGCCGCCCTGGGTGTGGCAACAGGGCTTTTTGATGCTGGTGGTGCTCAATCTGGTGGCCGGCTTTCAGACCCTGGGCACGCTCATGGCCGTGGGCTTGATGATGCTGCCCGCCGTGAGTGCCCGCCTCTGGCACGACACCCTGCCCGCGCAACTGCTCAATGCCAGCCTGCAAGCGGCGCTGGCCGGCGTGGCCGGGCTGCTGCTGTCGTACCACTTTGACACGCCTTCGGGCCCCACCATCATCGGCTGCGCGGGGGCGCTCTATGCCGCCTCCCTGTTGCTCGCGCCCGGTGGCTGGCTGCCGCGCTGGTGGGTCACCACCCACCGCGTGGCCTGACCAGCCGACACCCTCCCCCTCCCTGCTTTTCAACCTTCCACGGACTACTGCCATGACCTTGCTCGACACCTTCCCATTGACCGCCCTGCCGCGCCGCTTTCTACTGGCCAGCGTCACTGCTTTCGCTTTGCTGGGCAACCACGCGCATGCCGCCGAGAAGCTGCCGGTGACCGCGAGCTTCAGCATCCTGGGCGATCTGGTGCGGGTGGTGGGTGGCGACCGGGTGGCAGTGACCACGCTGGTGGGCGCCAATGAAGACGCCCATGTGTTTGAAGCCAAGCCCTCGGACGCCAAAACGCTGCTCGCCTCCAAGCTGGTGGTGCTCAACGGCCTTGGTTTTGAGCCATGGGCGGGCAAGCTGCTCAAGTCTTCGGGCTACAAAGGCGAGACCGTGACCGCCGCCAAGGGCGTGAAAGCCCGCGCCATGCAAGAAGAAAAAGGCCATGGCGCCCACGCCGGCCACGCGCATGAAGAAATGGATCCCCACGCCTGGCAAAACCCCAACCACGTGGCGCTGTACGTGCGCAACATTGCAGCCGGTTTGGCCAAAGTGGACGCCGCAGGTGCTGCCACCTACCAGGCCAACGCCGAGGCCTATGTCAAAGAGCTGCAGGCGCTGGACGCCTGGGCCCAAGCGCAAATTGCCACCATCCCCGCCGATAAACGCAAGGTGATTACCTCGCACGATGCGTTTGGCTACTTTGCCGCGCAATACGGCGTGAAGTTTCTGGCCCCGCAAGGCGTGAACACCGAGGCCGAGCCCAGCGCCAAACAAGTAGCCCAGCTGATCAAGCAAATCCAGCGCGAAAAAATCCGCGCCGTGTTTGTGGAAAACATGAGCAACCCCAAGCTCATCGCCCAGCTCAGTAAAGACGCTGGCGCCACCCTAGGCGCCAGCCTGTATGCCGACGCCCTGTCCAACGCCGACCAGCCCGGTGCCACCTACTTGCAAATGATGCGCCACAACGTCACGCAGCTGGTGGCCGGCATGAAGCGCAACTGATACCCATCGCTATCAATTTAATAGCTACCTGCGCAATCTTGATGAGCGCCAGGGCCTGATTTGACCTAAAAACCTCTGCACCATGACACTTGCACCCCCTCCATCCGCCCTGCGCCGCGCCCTGCTCTTGAGCGCGGCCGTATCCGTCTCCACGGCCATGGCCCAGACCGGCCCCACGACCAACGCCCGTGTACTCAAAGTCGCCGCCCCCTGGGAAATCGGCAGCCTGGACCCGTCCAAGACCGGCTACATCTTCACCCGTCTGGAAGTCACTGAAACCCTGGTCGATGTAGATGCCAGCGGCCAACTTGCGCCCGGCTTGGCTGTGCGCTGGGCGGTATCGCCCGACCAAAAAACCTGGCGCTTTGCCCTGCGCCCGGGCGCGGTGTTTCATGACGGCAGCCCGGTCACCCCGGAGGCGGTGGTGCGCAGCCTGCAGCGGGCACTGGCGCAACCGGGCATTCTGAAAAACACCCCGGTTCAGCGGATTGCCGCGGTCAATGGTGAAGTGCAGATCGAGCTCAAACAAGCCTTCACCGCCCTGCCGGCTTTTCTGGCCCACAACAGCACCCAGGTGCTGGCCCCCGCTTCGTTTGCGGCAGACAACAGCGTGCAGGCAGTCGTGGGCTCAGGCCCCTACAAGGTCGTGCGGGTCAATGCCCCGCAGAAGCTGGAGACCGCGGCCTTTGAGGGCTGGACCGGCAAACGCCCCGCAGTGCAGCGCGTGGAATACCTGGCCACCGGCCGGGGCGAAACCCGGGGCATGCTGGCCGAGAGCGGTCAGGCGGACCTGGTGTTCACCCACGACGCCGTCGCCATCGAGCGGCTCAAGCGCAACCCCCGGCTGCAGTTCCACACCCTGCCGATTCCGCGCACCCTGTACCTCAAGGTCAATGCCGCGCACCCGCTGCTCAAGGACATCAAAGTGCGCCAGGCCATCAGCCTGGCGATTGACCGGCCCGGTATTGCGCAGGCCATTCTGCGGGAGCCCAAAGCCGCAGCCACCCAGCTTTTCAGCCCCGGCATGGCCGAGTGGCATGTGCCGGGTTTGCAGCCGCTTGTGCGCGACCCTGGCCGTGCCCGCCAGCTGCTGCAAGAAGCCGGCTGGGCTGCCGGCGCAGACGGCCTGCTGCGCAAAGACGGCCGCCCTTTCAAGCTGACCTTGCGCACCTTCTCAGACCGCCCCGAGCAGCCGCCCATGGCCACTGCCATTCAGGCGCAACTGCGGGAGGTCGGGCTGGACGTGGCGGTAGCCATCGTGAACGCCAGTGACATTCCGGCCGGTCATCAAGACGGCTCGCTGGAGCTGGCCCTGGTCGCCCGCAACTACGCGCTGGTGCCTGACCCGATCGGCAGCTTGCTGCAAGACTTCAGCCCCCAAGGCGGTGACTGGGGCGCCATGGGCTGGCAGAGTGCGCAGGTCACCAGCGCACTCGAGAGCCTGAGCACCACCAACGACCCGGCCCGCCGCTCCCGCTTGCGCGGCGCACTGTCCACCGTATTGCAGGCAGAGCTGCCGCTGATTCCGGTGGCCTGGTACCAGCACACTGCCACCCACAGCAAACGGGTGGGCAACGTGAGCATCGACCCGCTGGAGCGCAGCTACCGCATCAGCCACATCACCTGGGGGCTATGAACATGGGTTGGACACTGGCTGCCCGACAGGGCGCACGCCTGCTGGGCCAAGGCGCTTTGGTCGCCGGCGCTGTAGGGGTGCTGAGTTTTGCCATGACCCGGGCACTGCCGGGCGACGCGGCTTACCGCATCGCCGCCGGCCGCTATGGCTATGACATGGTCGACACCGCAGCCGCCGACGCGGTGCGCAGCGAACTGGGCCTGGACCGCAGCGCCGCCGAGCAACTGCTGGCCTGGCTGGGCGATCTGGCCCACCTGCGCTTGGGGCAGTCGATGGTGTCGGGCGACCCGGTGCTGGAAGAAATTGCCCACCAGCTCGGCCACACCCTGCAACTCTCGCTGGTCGCGTGGTTGGCCGCCATGGTGCTGGGCTTGCTGCTGGGCACCTGGGCCGCCCTGCGGGGCACGCACTGGAGCACCCGCTGGATAGACCCGGCCTGCACCGTGCTGCGGGCCAGCCCGGCCTTTTTGCTGGGCGTGGTGCTGATGCTGGGCTTGGGAGTGCACCTGGGCTGGCTGCCGGTGGCCGGCCACGGCGAGCCGGTTCATCTGGTGTTGCCCGGTCTGGCACTGGCCTTGACGCTGCTACCCGGCATGACCCAGGTGGTGCGCACCCGGCTGCAACAGGTGTTGCGCTCAGACGCTTTTGAATTCGCCCAAACCAAAGGCTTGCCCCTCACGGCAGCCCTGTGGCGCCATGCGGCAGCGCCGCTGGCGCTCGGCACCCTGGCCTATGCAGGCATGCAGCTGGTGTTGCTGGTCGAGGGCGTGGTGGTGATAGAGAGCCTGGTCGCGTGGCCCGGTATCGGGCATGCGCTGGTGCACGCGGTCATTTCGCGCGACGTGCCCATGATCCAAGGCACTGCGCTGGCCATGGGGCTGCTCTTTGTGCTGCTCAACGGCGTGATGGATGCCGCCGTGCAGTGGCTGGACCCGCGCCTGCGCGAGCCCGCAGGAAGGAGTGCCGCATGAGCTCCCTGACTCACATGGCGGCACCGCTGCCCGCCGCCCGACACTCGTGGAGCTGGGGCCTACCGGTGCTGATGGCGGTTTTGCTGCTCGGCGTCCTCAGTGTCTGGCTGGGGCAGAACCCGGCCCACCAAAACCTGAGCAACACCTTGGCTGCGCCCAGCCCCGCCCATTGGCTGGGTACCGACCATTTGGGCCGGGACCTGATGGCGCGCTTGGGCGAGGCGATCCGCGTATCGCTCTGGCTGGCGCTGGGCTCGGCCTTTTTGGCGGTCACCTTGGGCACCCTGCTGGGCCTGTGCGCCGCGTGGCGACGGGGCCTCACCGACCGGCTGCTGTGCCTGTGTGCGGACGGTGTAGCGGCAATACCCGGCCTGCTGTGGGTGCTGCTGGTAGCCGCACTGGCACCCGGCCAGAAGTGGGCGCTCTACAGCGGTCTGGTGCTGACGGCGTGGGTGGAGTTCTTCCGCCTGGTGCGCAGCCAGGCCCTTGCCACACTGGCCGGTGATGGCGTGCAGGCCGGGCGCTTGCTGGGCTTTGGCGCGCCCTACTTGCTGCGCTGGTATGTGCTGCCCCCCATGGTGGGCGACTTGCTGCGCCTGTGGAGCTACGCGATTGCCAATGCGGTTCTGGCCGTGGCAGCGCTGGGCTTTGTGGGTGTGGGCTTGCGCCCACCGACCGCCGAACTGGGGTTGATGATGACCGAAGCCCTGCCCTACTACGACGCAGCGCCCTGGCTGCTGGCCGCACCGGTCGTTGTGCTGGTGCTGGTGGTCAGCGCCCTGCAATCCGCCACCCGGCAAGCTTTGAAAGACAGCCTATGAGCGCCCCCTTGTTACAGGTCGATGACCTGCGTATTCACCTGGCAAGCGCATCGCCCGGGTCTCACGGACGCGCCTTGCTGGAGGCCTGCAGCTTCAGCCTTCTGGCAGGTGAGCGGCTCACGCTCGTGGGCGAGTCCGGCGCGGGCAAGTCTTTGTTGGCACAGGCCATCATGGGTACCCTGCCCCCTGCCTTGCAGGCCAGCGGGTCGATCGCCATCGACGGCGTGGCCACCCACGGCCAACGCGAGCGCACGCAGCCCCTGTGGGGCCGCACAGTGATGATGCTGCCGCAAGAGCCGGGCACCGCACTCAACCCGCTGATGCAGGTGCACAGCCAGGTCGCAGAGGCCGGCCGGTACGCACGCGGCTTGCAGTGGCAGCACGCCCGGCAGGACGCAGCGCAGCAACTCCAGTCGCTGGGGCTCGGTGCCGCCGCACGCCTGTACCTGCACCAGATATCAGGCGGCATGGCGCAGCGCGTGGGGGTGGCCTGCGCCAGTGCTGCCGGTGCCCGCCTGCTGATTGCCGATGAGCCGACCAAGGGCCTGGACCCCGAGGCCTGCGCACAGGTTGCTGCCTTGCTGATGGCCGCCCAAACGCAAGGCCAAGGCCTGCTCACCATCACCCATGACCTGGAACTGGCGGCCCACTTGGGCGGGCGGATCGCGGTATTGCGCCATGGCTGCATCGTCGAGCAAGGCCCTGCCACCGAGGTGCTGCAAGCCCCCCGCCACCCTTACACCCGCGAGCTGATGGCAGCCCGGCCGCAACACTGGCAGCCTTACCCGTTTGCAGCGGCTGCAAGCTCAGCACCGGTGTTAGAGGCCCAAGGTCTTACCAAGCGGTATGGCGCGCGCACCCTGTTCGAGAACCTCGACTTGACGCTCCACGCCGGCGAGGTGGTTGCCATCAGCGGCCCCAGCGGCTGCGGCAAGACCACCCTGGGCAATATGCTGCTCGGCCTGAGCCCGTCAGACGCGGGGAGCGTGCGGCGGCCCGGGCCAGCAGCCCCCTGGAAATACCAAAAGCTGTACCAAGACCCGCCTGCCGCGTTCTCGCCATTCCGCACCCTGGGACAGGCTTTGGACGATGCGCGCCACCTGCACTTTTCCGGCTCTTCGCGCCGCGCCCATCAGTCGCCTGAGCACGGGCAATCGCGGTGGATGCAAGCGCTGGGCCTCTCCGACGCGCTGTTGGCGCGCAAGCCGCATGAGGTGTCAGGCGGGGAGCTTCAGCGTTTTGCGCTGTTGCGGCTGATGCAACTGCAGCCGGCCTTTATCTTTGCGGACGAGCCGACCTCGCGCCTGGACCCGATCACCCAGCGTGACACCATGCGGGTGATCTGCGACAGCGCCGCCCAACAAGGCTGTGCGGTGCTACTGGTCAGCCACGACGCCCACCTTGCCCGCCACAGCAGCCACCGCCATGTGCAAATGGCGGACCTGACGATGCAGGCCGCGGCCACTCCAGCCTGAGCACCCTGCGATGGCGCCCGGGGGTGCCATCGCAGCTCAGCGGCTCTTTTTGCTATACATTCAGGAGCCCTACCTGTAGATTCAACGGGCGCTCACAGCGCTTGACCTCGTTATCCCCAAAACTGCTATGCCTGATAAAAAAGAACCCAAGCTCTGGCTGACGATCCTCAAGCTGGTGGGCGGTGCTGCGGTACTGGTCACCGCGTTTTGGCTTTTTATGACATTTTTGGACGGCTACTCCGAGGACACCTCCCCCGCGCCCACCAGCAGGTCCAAGATGGATTGGGGTATCGCCAACGACTCGCCGATCCCAAGCCGCCGCTAAGGCCTGCTGCGGGCCGGCCACCACCCGCAGCCCGGGCTCAGGTTTTTTGCAGGCGGGCAAAGGTCTTGCGAAACTTTGCCACCTTGGGCGCCGCCACTGCCATGCAGTAACCCTGATTCGGGTTGCGTGCAAAAAAATCCTGGTGGTAGGCCTCAGCGGGCCAGTAGTTCTGCAGCGCCAACACCTCCGTCACGATGGGCCGGTCGTAGTGCTTGCTAGCCGTCAACTCGGCCAACAGCTCGCGCGCCACCGCTTCTTGCTCGGGCGTTGAGACATAAATGCCACTGCGGTACTGGGTACCTGTGTCATTGCCTTGGCGGTTCAGGGTGGTCGGATCGTGGATGACAAAGAAGATTTCCAGAATCTCGCGGGTGCTGATGACCGCCGGGTCGTAGACCAGCTTCACCACCTCGTTATGGCCGGTGGTGCCGGTGCACACCGCTTCATAGCTGGGTTGGTGCACATGGCCGTTGCTGTAGCCGGACTCCACATCCACGATCCCTTGCACCTCTACAAACACCGCCTCTGTGCACCAAAAGCAGCCGCCGCCGAGGGTGATCGTTTGGAATGGGTGGTTCATCAGTTACTCCGGAGTTGAAAGACAAGGCCGCGCCCGCGACCCATGCAGGTCAGTCGGCGAGCCGGCCTGCATCTTACGGAGGCGCAGGGCACCGCGGCTACGGCACCTGCAAAGCACCTGAACTTTGCACAACTTTGCCAAGGCCGTCGCACCCCGGGGGCCGCTTGGATTGACACTCCTTGGGGGCTCCGCTACATTAATAACCAATCAGTCAGTAATTTATGCCCAGCCTTCCCAGCCTCTGTGAAATCACCGCCCAAGCCCGCGCCAAGCGCGAGCGCCGCAAAGATGCGCGCCCCGGCGAACTGCTGGAAGCGGCCTTGGAGCTGTTTGTAGAAAAGGGCTTTGCAGCCACCCGCGCAGAAGAAGTAGCCAAGCTGGCTGGCGTCTCCAAGGGCACCCTGTTTTTGTACTTTTCGAGCAAAGAAGAGCTGTTCAAGGCGGTGGTGCGCGAAAACATTTCGGGCCGCTTCACCGAGTGGAGCGCCGAACTGGAGGCTTTCGAAGGCAACAGTACTGAGCTGCTGCGCTACTGCATGACGGCTTGGTGGGAACGTGTGGGCTCGACCAAGGCCTCCGGCATCTCCAAACTGATGATGAGCGAAGCGGGCAACTTTCCCGAGCTGGCGGCGTTTTACCAGGAAGAAGTGGTGCTCCCGGGCAACGATCTGATCCGGCGGGTGCTCCAACGTGGGGTAGACAGCGGTGAGTTCCGCCAGCTTGATGTGGAATACGGTGTGTACCTGTTGCTCGCCCCCATGATGTTTTTGGCGCTGTGGCGTCACTCGATCGGCTTGTGTACGGCGCACGACGCCACGCTGGACCCGGTGGCCTACCTCAACACCCATATTGACAACCTGCTGTTGGGCCTGCGCGTGCGGCCGGAAGCAGGCTCCTAATTTTCGGCACTGACCATGAAACCCTGGATCAAATGGACATCGGCAGCACTCGCTGTGGCGGTACTCGCGGGCGTGGGCCTGCGCTTGGCTGCAAGTAATAAAGCCAAAAAAACCACCCTGGAGGCACAACAAGCCGCCCTGCAGGTACCGGTGCGGCTGGAGCTGGCGCCGGGCGACCTGATCCAGGCGCGGACGCTGGACCTCACCCGCAGCCTGCCGGTCTCCGGCCCGATCAAGGCCGTCAACTCCGCCTTCGTCAAAGCCCGTGTGGCCGGCGAATTGCAAGGCCTCACGGTGCGCGAAGGTGACCGGGTGCAAGCCGGCCAGGTTCTGGCAAGGGTGGACGCCACCGAGTACCAAGCCCGCACACGCCAAGCCCAGCAACAGGCGGAATCGGCCAAAGCCCAAGTCGACATTGCCCGCCGCAGCTTCGACAACAACCGCAAACTGGTGGACCAAGGCTTTATTTCACAAACCGCGCTTGAATCCTCGAGCGCCAGCCTCGCCGCTGCGGAGGCCTCGTACCGCGCAGCCATGGCTGCAGCCGATATCGCCCGCAAATCGCTCGACGACACCGTCCTGCGGGCCCCGATTACCGGTCAGGTGGCGCAGCGCCTGGCGCAGCCCGGCGAGCGCGTGGCCATTGACGCCCGGGTGCTGGAAGTGGTGGACCTGAACCGCCTGGAAGTGGAAGCCAGCCTCGCTGCGGCCGACTCAATTGGGGTGCAGGTCGGCCAGACCGTGCGCCTGAATGTCGAAGGCTCCAACCGCAGCCTGACCGGCAAAGTGGTGCGCATCAACCCCAGCGCCGTCGCCGGCAGCCGGTCCGTGCTGGCCTACCTGAGCCTGGACACGACCGAAGGGCTGCGCCAGGGGCTGTTTGCCCAGGGCAGCATTGCGGTCGGGGTCAGTCGCGCCCTGGCGGTGCCGGTCTCCACCATTCGCACCGACAAACCACTGCCCTATGTGCAATGGGTACAAGACAACAAGGTCGCCCACCAGACCGTGACCCTGGGCGAGCGCGGCGAAGCCGATGGCGTGCCCATGGTGGCGGTGACCGGGCTGACAGAAGGCAGCCAAGTGCTTTCGGGCGCCGTGGGCGCACTGCGTGCGGGTACCGCTATCAAAACCGTAGCGGGTAGCAACTGATGTGGTTCACCCGCGTTAGCCTGCAAAACCCGGTGTTTGCCACCATGGTCATGCTGGCCTTGGTGGTGTTGGGCATGTTCTCCCTGCAGCGTCTGCAGGTGGACCAGTTCCCCAGCATCGACTTTCCAGTGGTGGTGGTGATTACCGACTACCCCGGCGCATCCCCCGAAATTGTGGAGAGCGAAGTCTCCAAAAAGGTGGAAGAAGGCGTGAACGCCATTGCCGGCATCAACGCGCTCACCTCGCGCAGCTACGAAGGCCAAAGCCTGGTGATCATCGAGTTCGGCCTGCATGTGGACGGCCGCAAAGCTGCAGAAGACGTGCGCGAGAAAATTGCCACCGTCAAACCCCTGCTGCGCAGCGAAGTCAAAGAACCCCGTGTCCTGCGGTTTGACCCCTCGTCCCGGGCCGTCTGGTCGGTGGCCGTATTGCCCGACACCCAAAGCGGCACCGCCCTGAGCGCGGTAGAGCTGACCAACTGGGCAGAACAGAATTTCAAAAAGCGGCTGGAGAACGTGCGCGGCGTGGGCTCGGTCACCCTGGTGGGGGGTACCAAGCGCGAAATCAACCTCTACCTGAACCCGCAAGCGCTGGAGTCGTTCGGCATCACGCCCGACCAGGTAGTGAATGCGGTCGCCGCGGAGAACCA
Source organism: Rhodoferax sp. (assembly GCA_036735785.1). GTDB lineage: Bacteria > Pseudomonadota > Gammaproteobacteria > Burkholderiales > Burkholderiaceae_C > Allorhodoferax. The sequence continues at coordinate 13,576 of DAINNP010000004.1, forward strand.
GGACCTGCCCTTGGGCACCCTGCAATCTGACACCCAGGAGCGGGTGATCCAGATCCAAGCGCGCATGCAGCGCCCCGAAGATTTCGGCCGCATCATCGTGGCCCGCAAAAACGGCACCCCGGTGCGGCTGGATCAGGTGGCCCGTGTGGCCGATGGCGCCCAAGAGGCCGAGACCCTGGCCCTCTACAACGGCCAGCGCACCCTGCTGATGAATGTGCAGAAGTCGCAAGACGAAAACACGATCGTAGTAGTGGACGGCCTGGTCAAAGCACTGGCAGAGATGCAAAAGCAGCTGCCCCCGGGCGTGCGGCTGGAGCAGATTACCGATGGCTCGCGCCAGATCCGGGTGTCGGTGAACAACGTGCGCCAAACGCTGATTGAGGGCGCGGTGCTCACCGTGCTCATCGTGTTCTTGTTCCTGAACTCGTGGCGCTCCACCGTCATCACCGGCCTCACGCTGCCGATTGCGCTGATCGGCACTTTTCTGTTCATGGATGCGTTCGGCTTCACCATCAACATGATCACGCTGATGGCCCTGTCGCTCTGCGTGGGTCTGTTGATTGACGATGCGATCGTGGTGCGCGAAAACATCGTGCGCCATGTGCAGATGGGCAAAAACGCCTTTCAAGCGTCTCTGGACGGCACCCAGGAGATTGGTCTCGCGGTGCTGGCCACCACGCTGTCCATCGTGGCGGTGTTTCTGCCCATCGGGTTCATGGGCGGCATCATCGGCAAGTTTTTTCACGAATTCGGCATCACCATCGTGGCGGCGGTGCTGATCTCGATGTTTGTGAGCTTCACCCTCGACCCGATGCTCTCCAGCATCTGGCACGACCCGAGTATTGAACACCACGGCAAAGCGCGGGATGGCAGCCAAGGCCCCTTGGGCCTTTACGACAAGACGATTGGCCGGGTGACCGGCTGGTTCGACCGCGGTACCGAGGCCTTGGCAGAGGGGTACCAGAGCATCTTGCGCTGGGCGCTGCTGCACAAGCTGGCCACGGTGTTGATTGCGGTGGCCATTTTTGTCGGCAGTGTCTTCATGGTGCCTTTGCTGGGGACGGAGTTTGTGCCCAAGTCCGACTTCTCTGAAACCTCGCTGACCTTCAATACCCCGGTGGGCTCATCGCTCGAGGTCACCGAAGCCCGGGCCAAGCAGGTCGAAGCCATCATCCGCGAGTTTCCGGAGGTGCGCTACACCCTCACCACCATCAACACCGGCAACGCCCAAGGAAAGATTTACGCCAACATCTACATCCGGCTGGTAGACCGCAAAGACCGTAACCAGAGCGTGGACCAGATGTCGGTGACGCTGCGCCAACGCCTGCGCAATGTGGCGGGCATTACCGTCACCCACGTGGGTCTGCTGGACTCGGTGGGGGGCCAGAAGCAGATTCTGTTCTCCATCCAGGGGCCGGACACTCGGGAGCTGGAACGCTTGACCACCTTGGCCTTGGAGAAGGTGCGCGATGTGCCAGGCCTGGTGGACCTTGACTCCAGCATGAAGCCCAACAAGCCGACGCTGGAAGTGCAGGTCAAACGCGAAGCCGCCTCGGACCTCGGGCTGAACGTCACCCAGATCGGCAGCAGCCTGCGCACCTTGATTGCCGGCAAAACCGTCGGCAACTGGCGCGCACCCGATGACCAGACCTACGACGTGAACGTGCGCCTCGCACCCGATGCGCGCAATGCGGCGGCAGACCTGGAGCGGCTGCCCTTCACCGTCGGCAGCAATGCCGATGGCAGTGCACGCATCGTCCGGCTCAACCAGGTGGCGAATGTGCGTGATTCCACCGGCCCCAACCAGATCAACCGGCGCGACCTGACCCGTGAAGTCTCTATCAGCGGCAACGTGTCAGGCCGCTCGGCGGGCGAAGTGTCAGCCGACATCCGCGCTGCCATGGACAGCATCAGCCTGCCGCCCGGCTACAGCTACAAATTCAGCGGCTCCACCAAAGACATGGCAGAGGCCTTTGGTTACGCCATCTCGGCGCTGGTGCTGGCCATTGTGTTCATCTACATGATTCTGGCCAGCCAGTTCAAGAGCTTTTTGCAGCCGCTAGCACTCATGACCTCGTTGCCGCTCACGCTGATCGGCGTGGTGCTGGCGCTGATGATGTTCAACTCCACGCTCTCCATGTTCTCCATCATCGGGGTGGTGATGCTAATGGGCCTGGTTACCAAAAATGCGATTTTGCTGGTGGACTTTGCGATCCGCGCCCGGGAAGACAGCACCGACGCGCAGGGCCGCACGGTACCGGGCCTGCCCCGCTCGGAGGCCCTGCTGCTGGCCGCCAAAGTGCGCTTGCGCCCTATTTTGATGACCACCCTGGCCATGATCTTCGGCATGGTGCCGCTGGCCTTTGCCCTGAGTGAAGGTGCCGAAATGCGCGCCCCCATGGGCCAGGCGGTGATCGGCGGGGTGATCACCTCCTCACTCTTGACGCTGGTGGTCGTGCCGGTGGTGTATTGCTACATGGACGACCTCGCGGCCTGGGCCCTGCGCCTGTGGCGCAAAGCGCCCGCCCCCGGCCGGTAAAATTTGTCACACCTGTTTAACGTGACCCAAGGAAACTTCGCCATGCATTCGAACCAAGCCCGCTTCAACATGATCGAGCAACAAATCCGTCCCTGGAATGTGCTCGACCTCCAGGTGCTGGAGTTGCTGGGCACCATCCACCGCGAAGACTTTGTGCCGGAAGCCCACCGCGCCCTGGCGTTTGCCGACATCGAGATCCCGCTGCCCGCAGGGCAATGCATGTTGGCACCCCGTCTGGAAGCCCGCTTGCTGCAAGACCTGATGGTGCAGCCCCACGAAACCGTGTTGGAAGTCGGCGCAGGCTCCGGCTTCATGGCCGCCTTGCTGGCCCACCGCGCACGCCAGGTGTTGACCCTGGAAATCGTGCCGGAACTCGCCGCCATGGCCCGCAGCAATCTGACCAAAGCCGGGCTGGGCAACGTCACCGTGCGTGAAGCCGATGGCTCCAAGCTGGGCGCGTCCGAAGGCAAGTTTGATGTGATCGTGCTCAGCGGCTCGGTCGGCCAGGTTCCACAAGACCTGCTGCAACACCTGACCATCGGTGGTCGCTTGGGCGTGATCGTGGGCGATGACCCGGTCATGCAATGCACCATCGTGACCCGCACCAGCGAAACCGACTTCCGCACCTCCGCCACCTGGGAAACCGTGGTCCAGCGCCTGCAAGGCTTTGCAGAACCTGCACGCTTCCAGTTCTAAACCCCGAAACGAATCGCATGATCAGTCAAATCCGTCCCACCGACCTCGAGGCCTGGTACGCCAGCCTCGAAGGCAGCGGCCAGCCCTTGGTGCTGGATGTGCGCGAGCCCCACGAGCTGGCCCTGGCCAGTGTGGTGCCGGACGGATTCGAAGTCATAGGGATTCCCATGGGGGTGATACCGGTGCGCCTGACCGAGCTGCCCACCGACCGGCCGATTGCCTGCTTGTGCCACCACGGTGCGCGCAGCATGCAAGTTGCCATGTTTCTGCAAAGCCGCGGCTTCGCAGAGCTGGCCAATATCGCCGGCGGTATTGAGGCCTGGTCGGCCGAGCGCGACAACACCGTGCCACGCTACTGACCGCACCGCCCCGAGACCCTGTTTTTTGACCTTCCGACTGAGAAAGCCCTTCATGCACCGCCTTTTCACCCCTCGCCTGCCTGTGTTGACCATGGCGCTGGCCGTCGCCGGTTTCGGCGCCACTGTGCCGGCATCGGCCCAAAGCCTGCAAGACCTCTACACCGCTGCGCGCGGGTATGACGCCAGCTACCAGTCCGCCAAGAGCTTGTTTGAGGCCAACCTGGCCAAAGCAGAGCAAGCCAAAGCTTTTTTGCTGCCCAGTGCCAACTTTGCCCTCGGCGCAAGCCGCTCCAATCAGGAAGTGCTGCCCAACCCCGATCGCAGCTATGGCGCGCAAACCGCCACCATCAGTGCCTCGCAGCCGCTGTACCGCCCTGTCAACAAGGCCAATTACGACCAAGGCATGAAGAGCGTAGAAGCCGCAAAAGCCCAGCTGCAGTCCGCCGAACAAGACCTGATCGTGCGGGTGAGCCAGGCCTATTTCGACGTACTGGCCTCCACCGACAGCCTGACCTTCGTCAAAGCCCAGAAAGCGGCCGTGGCCGAGCAACTGGCCTCTGCCAAGCGCAATTTCGAGGTGGGCACCTCCACCATCACCGACACCCGCGAAGCCCAGGCCCGCTTTGACCTGGTGGTCGCCCAGGAACTCGCGGCGGAGAACGATCTGCGAGTCAAAACCATCGCGCTCAACCAGCTGGTCGGCATGAGCAATGCCAGCCCCAAGCCCTTGGCAGCGCCGGTCGTTTTGGCGCCGCTGGAGCCGGCTAACCCCGAAGCCTGGGTGCAGCAAGCGGATGCCCAGCATCCTGCGCTGACCCAACTCAAGGTGGCGCTGGATGTGGCCCAACTCGAGACCACCAAAGCCGAAGCCGGCCACAAACCCACCCTCGACCTCACCGGCAGCTACTCCGCGGTCAACAACAACGGAACCTCGACCGCTGTTGCCGATACCCGGGTGAATGTGGCGACCGTGGGCTTGAGCTTCAACCTGCCTTTGTTTGCCGGCTTTGCCACCCAAAACCGCATCAAGGAAACCCTGGCGCTCGAAGACAAGGCCCGCACCGACCTCGAAGCCAGCCGCCGCACGATTGCGCAGGCGACCCGCACCGCATTCTTCGGGGTGCAAAGCGGGCAGGCACAGGTCAAGGCGCTGGAAGCCGCCGAGGCCTCCAGCCAGAGCGCGTTGGAGGCCAACAAGCTGGGCTACCAGGTGGGTGTGCGGATCAACATCGATGTGCTCAACAGCCAGAGCCAGTTGTTCAGCACCAAGGCCAGTTTGTCCAAGGCGCGTTACGACGTATTGGTTGGCGGCCTGAAGCTCAAGCAGGCAGCCGGCACCCTGAAGGCCGACGACCTGGCACCCATCAACAGCCAGCTGGTGCCGTAATAGCGCCTCGGCGCACGACAGCGGCCACTTCGGTGGCCGTTTTCAATGCAGCGCCGCGGTGCGCTGCACCCAAGCCCAAAGCGGCGTCTTGCATGCCCTGCAAGCGGGCGACATCACCCGCCGTTGCCGCCGCTTCCGTTACAGCATGGGCGATGTCCTCGCACCGCTGGGCGGCGCCGGCCTCTGCCGCCAGCGTGGAGGCCTCAGTGAAATTGAAGAGGTGCGGCCCCATGAAAACCGGCACACCGCAGGCCGCTGCCTCGATCAGGTTCTGCCCGCCCAGGGGCGCAAAGCTGCCGCCCAGCAAAGCCACATGGGCCATGCCGAAATAAAGCGCCATTTCGCCCAGCGAGTCGCCCACCCACACGTCCGCAGTGTCTGGCGCTTCGCCCCATTGGCTGCGGCGGGACACGGAGTAGCCGGCATCGGCAAACAGCTGCGCGACTTCGGCAAAGCGCTGCGGATGGCGTGGCACCACCAGCAGCTGGAAGGGCATTCGTGCGCTGGTCTGCACGCTATTTGCTATCGATTCAGGAGCTGCTCGTGCAATATCCACGGGCGCTAAAGGCCACTTTTGTTTCAAAATGTCGAGCAGCATCTGCTCTTCGCCTTCCCGCGAGCTGGCAAACATCAGCACCGGGCGATCTGCGCCTGCTCGCCAGGCACGGCCCTGGGCCAGTAGCGCGGCATCGGGGGTAGCGTCGAATTTGAAGTTGCCCAAGACTCCTTGCACCGGCGCACCCAAGGCGCGCAGGCGCTGGGCATCCGCTTCGCTCTGGGCCCACACCGCATGCAGGCCACGATAGGCCGGACCGGCCAGCCAGCGCAGGCGCCGGGATTGCTGGTAGGTCTTGTCGCTCATGCGGGCGTTGACCAGGCACAGGGGCACGCCGCGCTGTGCGCAGCCAGCCACCAGGTTGGGCCAGACCTCGGTCTCCATCAGCAGGCCCACGTCGGGCCGGAAATGCGCCAAAAAGCGGCCCACCGCCGAGGGCGTGTCCCATGGCTGCCAGACCTGCACATCGCCCGGATGCAGCAAAGCCTTGCCAGCCTCACGGCCCGTAGCGGTGCCGTGGGTCAGCACCAAGCGCATGCCGGGCAGGCTCTCGCGCAAGCGCGCCAGCAAAGCGACCGCGGCCCGGGTTTCGCCCAGTGACACCGCGTGCAACCAGACCACCGGTGCACCACCCGCTGCGGCGGCAGGCCGTGGGGCGAAGTGAACTGCATCGTCGTAATGGCCGAAGCGCTGCTCCACCCATTCGCCATACAGCGGCTCTACCTTGGCGCGGCGGGACAGTTTGCGCCGCACCCAGGGCTGGGCGGCATAGGTCAACAAGGAATAGAGGGCACGCATCATCATGGTGGGTGGGTGCAGATTCAGCGACTCAGCACGGGGGTCGCCAGCGACTCCCACGCAGACCACACGGACTCCACTTCCGGGTACGGCTCTTCAAAAACGCTGCATTGCCGCGCGGGCTTGCCACGCGCATCCAGCGCTGCCGGGCCGGTGCGCCAGGCAGTGTCGAAGTTGTAGATCTGCACATGCGGCAAGTCGAGTGCGACCGCAATATGGCTCACGCCGCTGTCTACCCCCACCACGCCTGCGCAATGGGCCAAGGTGTCAGTCAGCACATCCAGCCCCACGGCGGGCAATACCCACGCAGACTCCAGCCCGGCGGCGATCGCCCGGCTAGTCTCCAGCTCGCGGGCGCCGGCATGGGGCAAAGCTACACAAAAGCCGGCGTTGTTCAACCGGCGGCCCAAGGCCACCCAGTGGTCCAGCGGCCATTCTTTGTCGGCCCGCGAGGTGCCGTGCACCAGCGCCACCAGCGGCTTGCGGGGCACAAAGGGGTTTTCAGCATGGCCCAAGTGTTTGGGGAGAGGCGCACTCAAGGCGCAATCCTTGCCCACCAGCCCGAAGCGCAGCGCCTCCGCAGGGGTGTAGCCCAGTGCCCTGGCACACAGCAAGCGACCGCGCTGCACCGCATGCACATGGGGCTCCAGCGTGATGGCCGTGTCTGCCACCCAGCGGGTGGGCGCCTCGTAGCCCGAACCTTCGGTCTGGTTGGCCATGGCATAGCGGCGCCCTTCCGGCGTGGTGCGGGCCAGCCAAGCCACCAGTGCAGATTTGCTCAGGCCCTGCAGGTCGATCACCGCGTCATAGGCGTCTTGCTGCAGGTCCGCCTTGAAGCTGCGCCAAGCTGCACGGGTGTTCGCGGCAAATGGCTTTTTACTCCAGGCGCGGATGTCACACGGAATCACGCGCGCCACGCCTTCGCAGCGCGCCACCAGCGGCGCGAAGCCGCGCTCCACCACCCAGTCAATGCGGGCGCGGGGAACCGCGGCGCGCAGGTCTTGCACTGCCGGCATCGCGTGCACCACATCGCCCAAAGACGAGAGTTTGACGATCAAAATCTTTTGAGGCGTTTTCAATGGGAAGCCTCCACGAGCACGGCATTTGGCTGGATGCGGCGCACCCATTCCATCAGCAAGGCCTGAATGCGGGCCAGCGCCTCGGGCGTGCGGCCTTCGCAGCGCATCACCAGCACCGGGGTGGTGTTGGAAGCGCGCAGCAGGCCGAAGCCATCGGGCCAGTCCACGCGCAGGCCGTCTACGGAGTTGAGGCGGGCATCTGCATCCAGTGTGAGAGTGGCAAGTAACTGTTCGACCAAGGCATGGGCCTCGCCCTCTTGGCTGGCAATGTGCAGCTCAGGAGTAATGTAGCTATCGGGTAGCGCGTGCAGCACGGCGTTGGCGTCTGCACTGCGGCTTAGCACTTCCAGCAGGCGGCAGGCGGCATAGGTGCCGTCGTCAAAGCCGAACCAGCGGTCGCCGAAAAACAAGTGGCCGCTGACCTCGCCGCCCAGAGGCGCATTCAGCGCGCGCATCTTGGCTTTGATCAGCGAGTGGCCGGTGCGGTCCATCACCGGCACACCGCCGGCGGCCTCAATCACAGGGGCCAAGCCTTGGCTGCATTTGGCATCGAATACGATTGCTCCACCGGGGTGGCGGGTCAGCACATCGGGGGCTAGCAACATCAGTTGCCGGTCGGTATGGATGGTTTTTCCATCGCGGGTGACCACCGCCACGCGGTCGCCATCGCCATCGAAGGCCAAGCCCACTTCGGCATCGCCATCGCACAAGGCGCGCACCAGGTCCGCCAAGTTTTCAGGGCGGCTGGGGTCGGGGTGATGGTTCGGAAAGTTGCCATCCACCACGCTGTGCAGTTCCTGCACCTCGCAGCCGATAGCGCGCAACAAATCAGGCGCGCTGGCACCGGCTACGCCATTGCCGCTGTCCACCACCACCTTCATGCGGCGGGCCAGCTGAATGTCTTGGACGATGCGTTCGCGGTAGGCGGGCAGCACATCAGCCATTTGCACAGGCTTGGCAAGCACGGGCGCCCCATCTGCGCTCGGGCTCGCCAGCATCGCCTCCATGCGCTGGCGCAGGTCCTGCACCGCGTCGCCATACAGAGCCTGGCGGTGCAGCACCATCTTGAAGCCGTTGTCGTCCTTGGGGTTGTGGCTGCCGGTGACCTGAATACCGTGCGGGCACAGGGTGTGGGTTGCGAAGTACAGCTGCGGCGTAGTGCTCTGGCCGATGTCGATCACCTGCACGCCTGCCGCTGACAGGCCAGAGATCAGCGCCTCTGCCAACGCAGGGCTGCTCAATCGGCCATCGCGGCCCACCGCCACCGCATCATCACCCTGCTCCCGCACCAGCGCACCAAAGGCACGGCCCAGCTGGTGTGCCACCTCGGGCGTCAGCGTGGAGGGCACGGTACCGCGGATGTCGTAGGCTTTGAAAATTCGGGGGGACAGGAGCATGCAGCGCAAGGGGTTCAGATAGGGCCAAAACCGCCTTCTGGCGGGTGGGCTGGATTGTAGGCGGCAGGCACATGTCCGGAAACGGCTACTCCGGCGTGCGGCGCTGCGTATCATCAGCCGCATGTCCTCCACCCCGCCCCCTGACAACCCTTTGCCCGTGACGCCGGCTGACGACGCCGGCCGCTACCTGGCGCTGCAGGCGCGGGATGCCCGGTTTGACGGCCACTTTTTCACCGGGGTGACTAGCACCGGCATTTACTGTCGGCCGGTCTGCAAGGTGCGAACGCCCAAGGCTGAAAACTGCCGCTTTTTTGAGCGAGCGGCCCAAGCCGAAGCCGCCGGCTTTCGCCCCTGCCTGCGTTGCCGGCCCGAACTCGCGCCCGCCCACAACGCCGCCCTGCACTGGAGCACTCAGGACGCCAGCGCCCTGCTCGCCTTACAAGCAGCACAGTTGATGGAAAACGCTGCACCCGGCAGTGACAACCCGGGTGTTGCGGGCATCGCTGCGCGGCTAGGTATTAGCGACCGGCATTTGCGCCGGATTTTTGAAGCACACTGGGGCGTTCCCCCCCTGCGATATCTACAAACCCGACGCTTGCTAACGGCGAAGCAACTTCTCTCCGACACCCGACTGCCGGTGGCTGACGTGGCAGCCCTCAGTGGATTTGCCAGCGTGCGCCGTTTCAATGCGGCGTTCGTACAGCACTACCGTCTGCAACCCACAGCGCTGCGCAAGTCGCTGCATGCACGGCTCGATGCTGCTCTGACGAAACGAGGAGGCAACCACAGCCTTCCAGATGCAGCGGCTGCAGAGTCTGACGCTTTCCACTTCCACGCAGCCTATCGCCCCCCCTTCAACATCCGGCACTTACTAGATTTTTTTGCCAACCGCGCGATAGCCGGTGTGGAGTGGGTGGACCCGGAAAAGTATGTGATCCGCCGCACCATTCATCTGCCTTATGAAAAAACCACCTTGCGCGGTTGGGTCGAAGCGCAGTGGGTGCCTGATCAACACCGGGTCCGCTTGCGTGTCAGCGCGTCGCTTGCAAGTGCGCTTCCGGTCGTCCTGACCCGTGTGCGCGGGTGGCTGGATTTAGATGCCGACCCGGCTGCCATGGACCTGCAGCTGTGTCCGGATTTTCCCGGCACAGAGGGAATGCGTGTGCCCGGCACCCTGTGTGGAATGGAGTTGGCGGTGCGAGCCATTCTGGGCCAACAAATCACCGTGAAAGCGGCCCGCACTTTGACAACGCGACTGGTGGGCCATTGCGGTATTCCGCTGCTCCAAGCGCCAGAAGGCTTGGGGCGGTGCTTCCCAGACGCGGCCACACTCGCTGCACTGTCGCCTCACACTTTGGGCGAACTGGGTATCGTCAAGCAACGCCAGCAGGCCATTCTGTCGCTGGCCCAAGCGGTGCTTTCGGGCACCCTGCAGTTGCAACCCGGTGGTGATGTGCCGGCCACCATGGCGAAGCTCCAATCACTGCCCGGCGTAGGCGCTTGGACTGCGCACTACATAGCCTTGCGGGCGCTGCGCTGGCCCGATGCGTTTCCTTCCGGAGATGTGGCGCTGCAGTCAGCACTGGGGGTGCGACAGGTCAAAAATGCGGCTGCAGCGGCTGAAACACTGTCGCAACGCTGGCGACCCTGGCGAAGTTACGCCACCGTGCGCGCGTGGCAGAAGCTCAGCACAACGCCAGAAGTCGCAGACAATACGCTATCAAAAAGATAGCTTAATGCGTATATTAAATAAGGACTGGAGGCTATTTTTATGATATTTCCCACCACTACACGACTGACCTATTGGTCAAGCCCCTTGGGCCCGATGTTGCTGGCCGGCCATGATGGCGGGCTGCTTGGGGTCTGGTTTAAGCAGCAAAAGCACTACCCCGCCATCACCGGGGTTTCTTGGGGGGATCACCCCACTATCGTCGAGGCACAAACGCAGCTTGCGGCCTATTTTGCCGGCGAGCGCTCCGACTTTTCTCTGGACCTGGACCTCAGCAGCGGAACCGCTTTTCAGCAGTCGGTTTGGCAAGCGCTCTTGACAATTCCCTGCGGCGTTACCATCAGCTACTCGGGTTTGAGCCAACAGATGGGCAAGCCCAGCGCGGTCCGCGCAGTGGCAGCGGCTGTGGGGCGCAACCCCTGCAGCATTGTGGTGCCCTGCCACCGCGTATTGGGTAGCAACGGCAGCTTGACCGGCTATGCCGGCGGCCTGGAACGCAAATCCGCATTATTGAGTCTCGAACAACGAAAGCCCTGAGTGAGCGCCAACTCTACTTCCCTCTCCTCGCCCGCTGCCAAGTCCTGGGTTTTCGATTTCGTGTTGTTGGCCGCTATTTGGGGGGCATCTTTTCTGTTCACCCGCGCTAGCGGAAAGGCATTTGGTGCACTTCCTACCGCAGGCTTGCGGGTATGTATTGCCAGTGTTTTTTTACTGCCTTTGCTGGCATGGCACGGTCAGCTGCCCGCCTTGCGCCAACACTGGAAGCTATGCTTCACTGTCGGCGTGATGAACTCGGCGATTCCCTTTGCTTGCTTGGCATGGGCGCTGCTATCGATTTCTACCGGCCTTTCGGCTCTGCTCAACGCCACCGTGCCGCTTTTCGGTGCGGCAATTGCGTGGTGGTGGCTGGGGGATAAATTACAGGGCTCACGGGTGCTCGGTCTATTGATCGGCTTCGCGGGTGTCGCCATGCTGGCCCTGAGTCGCGACACTGCCGGTGCGCCGGGTGCAGCCTCCAGTGCTTTGCCTGTCGTCGCGTGCTTGGTGGCTTGTCTCTTCTACGGCATATCTGCCAGCTTTACCCGCCGGTTTTTGCCAGGTGTGCCTTCTTTGGTACTGGCCACCGGGAGCCAACTGGGCGCGTCCCTCGCGTTGTTGCCCCTCGCCATTTGGGCCTGGCCGACAACACCCGCGCCTATCCAAGCGTGGAGCGCAGTCGTTGCGCTGGGTGTGGTGTGCACAGGCTTCGCCTATGTGATTTTTTTCCGCCTGATTGAGCGCACTGGTCCATCGCGCGCCCTGTCGGTGACCTACGCCATTCCTGTATTCGCGATCTTGTATGGCGTGGTACTTCTGGGAGAGTCGATCACCCTGTGGATGGGCCTGTGTGGCGCAGTCATCATGTTAGGCACCTCGCTCTCGACCGGTTTGCTCTCTTGGGGCAAAGCACCTTCGCCACCGGGAGACTAGTGTCGCGCGGCCATCAGATTCACGCTGAGCGCCGAGTCCATCATGTTGAAAGCCAATATTGTGCCCATGCAGTTCACAGGCACTGGCAAATAAAAAAGCCGTCGCACTTCCATGCAACGGCTTTCTCAATATTGGCGGAGTGGACGGGACTCGAACCCGCGACCCCCGGCGTGACAGGCCGGT
>DAINNP010000005.1:0-25151 GCA_036735785.1 Rhodoferax sp.
TCGCTGATCGACAAATGCATGCTCAAGTGCAAAAAAGGGTTGGTGCGCCCTTCGGTCGCCTCGTACACCGTGGCCAGCGCGGTGTCCAGGTTGGCAAAGTCTTCGCGGTACTCGGGGTGCTCGTCCATCCATTGCGATGCTATGATTTCGATAGCTTCAAGTGATTGGCCCGCCTTGGCTTTGGCGTAGGTAGAGCAGAAAAATCGACGTACGTCTTCTTGGGATGGATTGAACATGGGGTCAAGGTTAGCACGGTGAGAATTAGTCCACCCATCGGGTGGTATCTCGTTTTTCCTGGTCTGCCCGCTCTTGGGCCATTTGCTCCTCGAGTTGCTGGCGGCCTTGTTTGATGGTGGCAATCAGCTTGCTGCGGTCTTTGAAGTGAGGGCGCATTTTTTCAAACAAGGCAAGGTTGTGGTGCCGAAAGCGCATGGCGGTCTGGCGTGCCACATGGGCGGGTTGGCCCAGCAACTGCAACACGCTGCGGGCGCTGCGCAGGCTCGACTCAAACAGCTCCCGCTCTACCAAGGTGACACCGCGTTCGCGCAGCTGGTTCCAGTGGGTGACGTCCCGGGCACGGGCCACGATGTGCAGCCCGGGGAAATGGGCCCGCACCAGATCGACCACCGCTAGCGATTGCTCTACATCATCCACAGCGACAACCAGCACTTTCGCCTGCTCCGCGCCCGAGATGCGCAGCAAATCCAGCCGGGTTGCATCGCCGTAAAACACGCGGTAGCCCAGCTTGCGGGCGACTTCGACCATTTCGGCATCATGGTCCAGCACGGTCGTAGAGATGCCCTCTGCCAGCATGACCCGGCCGACAATTTGTCCGTAGCGCCCGAAGCCGGCAATGATGACCGGCGCATCCTGCTGCTCTGCGATTTCCTCAAGGGGCGTACCGCCAGAACCGGCAAAACGCGGCAGCAACAGGCGGTCCACCGCAACCAGCACCAAAGGGCTCAGCAGCATGGAGACCGCGACCGCGCCAATCAGCAGCGACGCAGTCTCAGCCGGAAACACGTGGGCTCCGGCCGCGGCCTGGAACACGACAAATGCGAACTCACCCCCTTGGGCCAGCAGCAAGGTGAACACCGGGCGCTCGGCCAATGGGAGTTGGATATGGCGTGCCAGGATGTAGATCACGGCGCCCTTCACCGCCAGAAATCCGAGTACCACGAGGGCCATCGCACCCGGGGATTCGCGCAGAACGCCAAAGTCAATGCTCATGCCCACTGCAATAAAAAACAGCCCGAGCAGCAGGCCCTTGAAGGGCTCCAGGTCGGTTTCCAGCTCGCGCCGGTACTCGCTGTCTGCGAGCAGCACCCCCGCCAGAAAGGCGCCCAAGGCCATGCTCAAGCCGACCAACAGCATCAGGGCGGAGATGCCGACCACCAGCAGCAAGGCGGCTGCGGTGAATATCTCTGGCGTGTTGGAGCGTGCAATCCAGCGAAACAGGGGGCGCAACAACAAGCGCCCACCCAAGATGATGCTGGCGATAACTGCTATGATTTTAATAGCTGCTTGCGCATATTCAACGGGCGCTAGCTCACTGTTTTGCCCTGAAGCAGCGCCGAGCAGAGGCAGTAGCGCCAGGATCGGAATGGCCGCTACATCCTGAAACAACAAAATGGAGAAGGCCGCCTGGCCGCTGGGCGTGGGGAGCAGGTTGCGCTCTTCCATCACTTGCAGGGCGATGGCGGTGCTCGACAGTGCCAAGCCGAGCGCGCCCACCAGACTCAAGCGCCAGCCCACACCACAGGCCATGGCCACGAGCATCAAAAGCGCAGTGCAGCCCAGCACTTGCATCGCCCCCCAGCCGAAGATGGATCGGCGCAGGCTCCAGAGCCGGCGCGGCTCCAGCTCCAGGCCCACCAGAAACAGCATCAGCACCACGCCGAACTCGGCAAAGTGAAGAATGTCTTCCACATTGGTGACCAGGCCTGCGCCCCAAGGGCCGATGGCGATACCGGCGGCCAGGTAGCCAATGATGGCGCCCAGCCCCAGCGCCTTGGAAATCGGGACCGCGATCACTGCGGCGCTCAGGTAAATCAGGCTGTTGAGCAGCCAGGCGGGTGCGTGTTCCATCTCAGTGCTCCCCTGCAGGGCGGTCCTGCTCCGGCACTTCGCAGGCGACACAGTCCGCCAGGTCATCAAGCTCTGGCCAGTGCGGGTAGGTCTGCAGCCGTTCACGGAAGGTGCTCACGTGCTCGGCTACCAACGCTGCAGGCGCGCTATGGGCGCCATGCAACACCATCGGCGGGAGAAAGCGCATGCCGCACAGCGCCGCGGTCTGCTCGTAGGGTGGCAAGAAGGCGTCAAAAAAGTAGCGGTTGTAGCCCTGCGGGTGGTACGACGATTCCGCCCCGCCTGTGCTGGCCACCAGCCAAAGGTCTTTGCCTTTGAGGGCGCTGGCGCCCTGTCCATACGCCCAGCCATAGCTCAGCACTTCGTCGACCCAGAGCTTGAGCAGTGCAGGCATGGAGTACCACTGGACCGGGTGCATCAGCACGACCAGTTGGGCCGCTTCGAGTTTGGCTTGCTCGGCCTGTATCTCGATGGCGTAATCGGGATAGGTTTCATACAGGTCGCACACGCTTACGCCTGCGGTGGTGGTTGCGGCGGTGTGCAGCTGGCGATTGACCCGCGAGTCGCGCCAGTTCGGGTGCGCTGCGATCACGTAAATAGGGGAAGGTTGGTTTTCATTGACCATGCCGATAACATAGCGCAGTTATTTGCAGGAGACTTTGTTTATGCCCGTGGTTGTTGTTGCGAACCCCAAAGGCGGGGTGGGAAAATCCACGCTGTCCACCCAAATTGCCGGGTTTTTCGCGTCCCAAGGGCACGCCGTCATGCTGGGGGACGCCGATCGTCAGCAATCCTCGCAGCTCTGGTTGAGTTTGCGCCCGGCCGCGGCCAAGCCGATTACCGGCTGGGCCCTGAGCGACGATGGCGTCGCCAAGCCGCCCAAAGGCACCAGCCATGTGGTGCTGGATACCCCCGCCGGCTTGCACGGCAAGCGCTTGAAAGAAATTTTGAAGATCGCGACCCATGTAGTCGTGCCCTTGCAGCCCAGTATTTTTGACATATTTGCGACCAAGCCATTTTTGGATGAACTGGCCGCCAGCTCGCGCGCCGACAAATTCAAGGTGGGCATTGTCGGGATGCGGGTCGATGAGCGCACACTGGCTGCCGAGCAGCTCCAGCACTTTGTCACCGGCTTGGGCTTGCCGGTGCTGGGTTCGGTGCGCGATACCCAGAACTACATCCAGACGACAGCGCGAGGGCTCACCATTTTTGACGTAGCGCCAGGCAAGGTCGAGCGCGACTTGCAGCAGTGGCAACCGATTTGCGACTGGTTGAGTACCTGACCCGCTGTCACCCGGGCTACATGCGCCCCGACCACCACTGGCTAGAGTTTGCGCATGAAAATCTTTGACACACTGGCGGAGTTGTCCGCCCAAGTCGGCACCACGGTCGCAGTCAGCGACTGGCTCACCATTAGCCAGTCTCAGATTGATTTGTTTGCCCAAGCAACGGGAGACCACCAGTGGATCCATGTGGATCCGGTGCGCGCGGCCCAAGGGCCTTTTGGCACCCCGATCGCGCACGGCTTTTTGACCTTGTCTTTGATTCCCCGGTTTATGGAGTCCAGCTTGGCAGTGACCGAGGCCCGCATGGGGGTCAATTACGGGCTCAACAAGGTCCGCTTTGTGTCACCTGTGCCGGTGAACAGCCGGCTGCGTGCCCATTTGAAGCTGCTGTCGGCAGAGCCGATTGATAACGGGGGTGTCCAGCAAAGCTGGGAAGTCACGATCGAGCGCGAAGGGGCTGCCAAGCCTGCTTGCGTCGCAGAGGCCTTGGTCCGCCAGTACCCCTGAGCCACTCGGTGGGGAGGTACTGTCGGGCGTTAACCGCCGAAACCGTTTTGGCGCCAGGCCTCGAACACGGTGACCGCCACCGCATTCGACAGGTTGAGGCTGCGTTGCTCCGGCCGCATGGGCAGGCGCAAGCTGCGCTCGGGGCTGAATGAAGTCCGCACAAAGTCGGAAATTCCCTTGGTTTCTGAGCCAAAGACCAGCCAATCCCCCGCTTGAAACGCGACCTCAAAGGGGCTGCGTGTCCCTCGGGTGGTGAGCGTAAAGAGGCGCTCGGGATCGGGTTTCTCGTCATCCAGAAACTGCTGCCAGCTGGCATGCCGCTTGAGTTGGGCGTACTCATGGTAGTCCAGGCCTGCGCGCCGCATGTGCTTGTCGTCCATCGAAAAGCCCAATGGTTCCACCAAGTGCAATTGGCAGCCGGTGTTGGCCGCCAGCCGGATCACGTTGCCTGTGTTGGGCGGAATTTCTGGTTCAACTAAAACTATATGAAACATGCCGTGATTGTCTACGCTCCGGCATCCTTCCGGGCAGTGCGCGCAAACACCAAGGCTGTGATGTGCCGTGCGCCGGCACGCTGCAAGACGACGCTTGCGGCGGCCATGGTGGCGCCACTGGTCATGACGTCGTCCACCAAAATAATGTTTTTGCCTTGCAAGTGCGCGCCGCTGTGCGGCTCCATGGCAAAAGCGTGCTGCAGGTTGTGTTGCCGCTCTTCGCGTGACAGCCCACTTTGCGGCGGGGTGTGAAAAAGGCGTAATAGCCAATCTTCCCGCACTTTGGCAGGGCTCAGGTGGCGGGCCAATAGCGCGGATTGGTTAAAGCCCCGCTCCAGCAGCCGTTCCCGGGCCAATGGCATCGGGATGACCCAATCAGCCGCCTCCAAAGCAGGTTCTACCCAAGGCGCACTCCGCATGACGGTGGCGAAGTGTCGTGCCCAAGCCGGGGTGCCTTGGAACTTGAAGTCTGCAATCAGCCGGTCCCAGGGGTAGTCGTAGTCAACGGCCGTCAGCGCGGCATGCCACTCCGGCGGCGCGGTTGTGCAGGCTCTACAGAGCCGCAAGGTATCTGGGATGGTTAGAGCGCATACCGCGCAGCGGTGTACAGGCTGGGCAAATGCGTGCACACAGTCTTCGCACACCGGATGCGAGGGCCATGCTCTGCAAACCCGGCATACGCTGGGCACTTGGCGGCTTAACCCTTGGAGCAAGGCGCTGAACATGGGGCCAATATACTCGCGGACCGACGATTTTCCTGGCCATGACTGATCACAAGCCCCCCACCATAGACCCGGTTGCCGCTGCCCGTTGGGCCCATGCGCCGGTGGAGTCTGCCCCTTGGCTACATGAGGAGGTCGCCCGTCGTATGGAGGACCGGCTGCAGTGGATCGTTCAAAAACCCGCCACGTGGCTGGACTGGGAGCCCTCGCGTGGCGGACATGAAGGCCATTTGCTGGTGCAAAAGCGCTATCCCAAAGCACAAAGTTACGTATGCGAAAGTACCTCTGCCAGGCAACTGCATTCGCGGAAGATCCTGACTCCCGCGTGGTGGAGTCCCGGTCGGTGGACGGGCACCACGCCCCGGTTTGAAAAAGCGGCAGATCCGGTGCAAATGTTGTGGGCCAATATGGCGCTGCACATGGCCGCGGACCCACAGGCGTTAATCCGCGAGTGGCACTCCCACTTGGCTGTCGACGGGTTTGTGATGTTTTCTTGCTTCGGCCCCGATACCTTGCGGGAGTTGCGCCGTGTTTTTGATGGGGCGGGTTGGCCGCAGCCGCATCACCAGTTCACTGACATGCACGACTGGGGTGACATGCTGGTGCATGCCGGCTTTGCGGAGCCTGTGATGGACATGGAGCGCATTACCCTGAGCTACTCTTCGGCGGAGCGTCTATTAGAAGAATTGCGTGGTTTGGGGCGTAACTTGCATACGAACCGCTTTGCCGGCACCAGAACCAAAGCGTGGCGCAAAGAATTGTTAGAGCGCCTCACCCGCGAGCTGGGTGCAGAGGATGGCCGCTTGACGATTACTTTTGAAGTGGTTTACGGACATGCCTTCAAGCCTAAGCCTCGTTTGAAGGTCGCGCCAGAGACGCGTGTTTCCTTGGGTGACATGCGCGCCGCCCTTAAAAACTAGGCAAAACCCCTAGGGATTCGCCTTTGCGCGGCGTCGGGCTGACGCCTGTCAAGTTCGTTACTGTCATACAATGTTAGGAACGAGGTGATGGCATATTCCCCCTCCAATTTGTACTGGGTTTTCACTGATCCAGCACATTTCGGGTGACACGCATGACGAATCCGGGTTTTCGCTTTGCGACAGTTGAAGGGCAACAGGTCCACTGGCTTCTCCGGCGGAATTGTTCCGTAACGCCCCTGCAGTTGTTATGGACTTATGTGGCACTATGCGTGGTTTCCATTGGAATCGGGCTTTTCTTCTGGTTCCAGGGTGCAACGTTGGTGATTCCATTCGCCTCCTTGGAGTTGATCGCAGTCGGGCTGGCCTTTTTTGTGTACGCGAGGCATTCGACCGACGGAGAGCACATTGCATTGCTGGACAACCGGCTCGTTGTTGAGCTTGAGTGTGGCGGTAAGCTGGAAAAAGCAGAGTTTCAGAGAGGCTGGGTGAGAGTTGAGCCGCGCGCAAGTGATACTTCGCTGATTGAGTTGTCAGAGCGTGGGCGAACCATTCAGGTCGGGCGTTACATACGCCCGGAGTTGCGACCGCAACTGGCTAGAGAGATTCGTTCGGCTTTGCGTGCTGCCTGAGGGCAGGCGTGAATCCGGTGCGGTGAATTATTTTGGGGCATCTAAAAGTGAACGAGATGAAGAACACAACGAACAAACTGGCTTCAATGCTGTGGACCGCCGGTGCTTTTGCCGGGACATCCCTCTTGACGCAAGCGCATGCTGTGAATGATTTGCCGGGCGGCCCAGCTGTGAATCAGCTGAATCTCGCACCCGCAGTCACCAAAATTGCCCAAGAGCAGCAATGGCTTCACTGGTTCATGTTGATCGTGTGTTCCGTGATCTTTGTGGCGGTTTTTGCCGTCATGTTCTATTCCATCTGGAAGCACCGCAAGTCGGTGGGTTACAAACCCGCTACCTTCCATGAGTCGGTCACAGTTGAAATCATTTGGACGATCGTTCCCTTTGTCATCGTGATTTTGATGGCGCTACCTGCCACCAAAGTGGTGGTCGCCATGAAGGACACCACCAATGCTGACCTGACGATCAAAGCCACAGGCATGCAGTGGAAATGGGGCTACGACTACATCAAGGGCGAGGGCGAGGGAATCGGTTTCGTATCTACCTTGGACAGCGACCAGCGCGCCTTGTCAGACGCTGGTGGCCCCAAAAAAGGTGAGTCCATCGACAACTATTTGTTGAAAGTGGATAACCCATTGGTCGTGCCCGTCGACAAGAAGGTCCGCATCATCACTACGGCCAATGACGTGATCCACGCCTTCATGGTCCCTGCATTCGGTATCAAGCAAGACGCGATCCCCGGATTTGTGCGCGATACATGGTTCCGTGCTGAAAAAACAGGCGACTTCTATGGTCAGTGCGCTGAGCTGTGCGGAAAAGAGCACGCCTACATGCCCATCCATGTGAAAGTGCTCTCTGCAGAGGACTACTCCGCTTGGGTTGCCGGCGAAAAGAAGAAGCTTGCTGCCAAAGCAGACGATCCATCGAAAGTTTGGGCCTTGGATGACATCTCCAAGCGTGGTGAAAAGGTTTATGCCCAGAACTGTGCAGCCTGCCACCAGGCTAACGGCAAAGGCGCTGGCCCCATCAAAGCGCTGGACGGCGCTGCCGTAGTGCTCGACGCCGACAAGAGCAAACAAATCGCTATTTTGTTGAATGGTCAAAACAACGGCTCAATGCCCGCATGGAAAACATTGAGCGACACAGACATCGCTGCTGTGATCACTTACACGAAGAACAACTGGTCTAACAAAACCGGTCAGGTTGTGCAGCCCGCCGAAGTGCTGGCTTTGCGCAAATAAAGTCTTCAGGCAGAACGTAGAAATTTGAGAAGGACCTCACCATGAGCGCCGTACTAGACCACCACGATCACGCCCACGACGATCACCACCATGCCCCTACGGGTTGGCAGCGTTGGGTGTTTGCGACTAACCACAAAGACATCGGTACTTTGTACCTGTTGTTCAGCTTTACGATGTTGATCATCGGCGGCGTGCTGGCTTTGTTGATTCGCGCTGAGTTGTTCCAACCCGGCTTGCAACTGGTCAATCCCGAGTTGTTCAACTCGTTGACAACGATGCACGGCTTGATCATGGTGTTCGGCGCCATCATGCCGGGCTTTGTGGGTTTCGCGAACTGGATGATCCCGCTGCAAATCGGTGCATCCGACATGGCCTTTGCCCGCATGAATAACTTCAGCTTCTGGCTGATGATTCCTGCCGCGCTGATGCTGGTGTCTTCGTTCTTCATGCCTGGTGGCGCACCTGCTGCTGGCTGGACTTTGTACGCGCCTTTGACCCTGCAAATGGGACCTTCGATGGATGCCGGTATTTTTGCGATGCACATCCTGGGCGCTTCGTCCATCATGGGTTCGATCAACATCATCGTCACCATTTTGAACATGCGCGCTCCCGGCATGACCCTGATGAAGATGCCTATGTTCTGCTGGACATGGTTGATCACTGCCTACTTGCTGATCGCTGTGATGCCAGTGCTGGCTGGCGCCATCACCATGACATTGACAGACCGTCATTTCGGCACGAGCTTCTTCAATCCCGCCGGTGGCGGTGACCCAGTGATGTACCAGCATATTTTCTGGTTCTTTGGTCACCCTGAGGTGTACATCATGATCTTGCCGGCGTTCGGCATCGTGAGTCAGATCGTTCCTGCTTTTGCCCGCAAGAAGCTGTTTGGTTACGCCTCCATGGTGTACGCCACTTCTTCCATTGCAATCTTGTCGTTCATCGTGTGGGCCCACCACATGTTCACAACCGGCATGCCAGTTACGGGTCAGCTGTTCTTCATGTATGCCACCATGCTGATTGCGGTCCCTACTGCTGTGAAGATCTTCAACTGGATCGCCACCATGTGGCAGGGTTCGATGACCTTCGAAACTCCCATGTTGTTTGCAGTGGGCTTCATTTTCGTGTTCACCATGGGCGGATTCACCGGCCTGATTTTGGCCATGGCGCCCATCGACATCCAATTGCAAGACACTTACTACGTGGTGGCTCACTTCCACTATGTGTTGGTGGCGGGCTCTTTGTATGCGATGTTTGCCGGCTTTTACTACTGGGCACCTAAGTGGACCGGTGTGATGATCCCTGAGTGGAAAGGCCGTTTGCACTTCTGGTGGTCTCTGATTGCGTTTAACGTGACTTTCTTCCCGATGCACTTCTTGGGTCTGGCAGGTATGCCACGTCGCTACGCGGACTACCCGATGCAGTTCGCTGACTTCAACATGATTGCGTCCATTGGCTCCTTTGCCTTCGGTTTGGCGCAGGTGTATTTCTTCTTTGGTGTGGTCTTGCCTGCCATGTTGGGTAAAGGCGAAAAAGCGCCCCAGAAACCTTGGGAAGCTGCCGAAGGTCTGGAGTGGGAAGTACCTTCTCCTGCTCCATTCCACACTTTTGAAAACCCACCCAAATTGGACGCTACTGCGACCAAGGTGATCGGCTAATGTCTGAGCCTACCAATCAGAAGAAGGCGAACGCACGATTGGGGCTGATTCTGGCCTCGGTGGCGGCCGTCTTCTTCCTCGGGTTCATGGCCAAAATGATTTTGTTGGGGAAGTAGCATGGCCAATGTCGGCGCAAACCGGAAAATGATGGGCAAGCTGGCGGTGATCACTGTCAGCATGTTCGCCTTCGGTTATGCGTTGGTGCCTTTGTATCAAGCTATTTGTGAGATGACCGGGATCAATATCTTGGCCCTCGGTGAACAAGTGATCATGGGTAAAAAGGCCCCGCCGGTGAATTCACAGGTGGACACCTCCAGGAGCATCACCGTCGAGTTCGACGCCAACTCCCGTGGGCCGTGGGAGTTCCGCCCGGCTCAGCGATCCATGGTCGTTCACCCCGGCGAAATGACCACGGTGGTTTATGAATTCCAGAACGTGCAAAACCGCCGGATGTCAGCGCAAGCCATCCCCAGCTACGCACCGATGCAAGCCTCTGCGCACTTCAACAAGCTGGAGTGCTTCTGCTTCAGCCAGTACACCTTGGAGCCAGGTGAGAAAAAGTCGTGGCCGGTGGTCTTCGTCATTGATCCCAAACTGTCGAAAGACGTGACGACGATTACTTTGTCGTATACCTTTTTTGAAGTCGGTGGGAAGACGCCCCCGGCACCCGTGGCGGTGGTGAAGCCCTCGCTTGATGAGTCTGCAGGCTCTTGATGACACAAGAAGCCACATCAGGGAAGGTGTCGTTTCTGACCAGTGTGAAGCTGGTGGCTTGGTCTTTTTTGGGGATTCGCAGTAGCAAGGGTTATCGCGACGATCTGTCCAAGGTGAACCCCTTGCATGTGGTGCTCGTGGGTTTGATAGCCGCCGTGCTTTTGGTGGTAGGGCTGATCAGTCTAGCGAAGTGGGTGGTGGGCGCTTAAGCTTGCACCACCTCAGTGTAAAGATTCGGATTTGAGAAGAAATGGAGAAGAAATGAGCTCAGCGACACACGGCACAACGCCTTATTACTTTGTGCCCGGCCCTTCCCGTCACCCTGTGATGGCGTCGGCCGGTTTGTTCTTCGTGATTCTCGGCGCTGGTCAGTGGATCAACGGTTCTGCTTGGGGCAAATACTCTCTGATGCTGGGTATGGTCTGGTGGCTGTTCGTTTTGTACCAATGGTTCCGCGACGCCGTCATGGAGAGTGAAGGCGGCCAATACGGCCGGAAGATCGACATCTCTTACCGCTGGAGTATGAGCTGGTTCATTTTTTCCGAAGTCATGTTCTTCGGCGCCTTCTTTACTGCGCTCTGGTGGGCACGTTCACATTCGGTGCCTGCGCTCGGTAGCTTGGAAAATTCTTTGCTCTGGCCCGATTTCAAGGCTGTATGGCCTAGTGTTGCCGCTGGCATGACCGCTTCTCCCGGCGGCATCGTCGAGCCGTTTACCACCATGGGCCCTTTCTGGCTGCCTACGATCAACACGGCACTGTTGTTGACATCGGGTGTCACTTTGACGATTGCGCACCACGCCTTGATTGACGGGAATCGTTCTAAGACCATCGCCTTCATGTGGGCCACTGTTTTGTTGGGTGTGACCTTCTTGTTCGTTCAAGGCTACGAGTATTACCACGCTTACACCGCATACAACTTGAAGCTGAATTCTGGGGTGTTCGGTTCGACCTTCTACATGCTGACGGGCTTCCACGGTTTCCACGTGCTCGTGGGCATGTTGATGTTGCTGTTCATCACATTGCGTTTGCAAAAGGGCCACTTCACCCCCGAGCGCCACTTCGGTTTTGAAGGCGCAGCTTGGTACTGGCACTTCGTGGACGTGGTCTGGTTGGGACTCTACGTGCTGGTTTACTGGTTCTGAACGTGCACACCCACAAAAAAGGCACCCTCGGGTGCCTTTTTTGTTTCAGTCACAATCAGCGGCCTTCAGGAATACCTGTCGGATGGATATAGCCCAGCTTCCAAGCCACCAAAATACAAAGAAATAAGAACACGGATACACCGACACGCAAGCCCAAGGCGCGGGCCATATTTTTCGATTTTGCGTGCTGGGAATTTCCGCCGCGCAACATGAAATAGAGGGCGGCTCCCAAGCTACCCAGAATTGCAACAAAGGCCAAAATTGCGAGATAGGTCATGAAAGGCATTATTACGTGAATAGGAATACGCGCTGGTGGACGATGGCAATAGCCGCTTTTCTGTCTGCTGCGCTGACACTATCGCTTGGCTTTTGGCAGTTGCGTCGTGCGGCCGAGAAGCAGGATTTTGTCCGTGCAATGCAAGTCGCCCAAAACGCACCCCCCCTTGTCGGTGACGATTGGGTCAAGGACAAAGACCCCTCGTCGGTATTGCATCGACCGGTTCAGTTACGCGGGCAATGGATCGCTGACCGCACCGTTTTTTTGGACAACCGGCAGATGAATGCCAAGGTCGGGTTCTATGTCCTTACGCCTTTGCGTATCCAGAACACCGACACTGTGGTTATGGTCCAGCGTGGCTGGGCCCCGCGTAATTTTGTGGATCGCAGTCAACTCCCGGTGGTCGAGTCGCCTGTGGGGTCGGTGGATGTCACCGGCCGAATTGCCTTGCCGCCATCCAAGCTTTATGAGATGGGCGACCCAAGCGTTGGGGCGATACGGCAAAATCTGGACTTGCCGCAATTTCGCCTGGAGACCGGGCTCGCACTTGCGACCCATGTGACGGTAGTTCAAACCGGACCAGCCTCTGAGGGGCTCTTGCGGGATTGGCCTGTCGTCAACGCCGGGGTCGAAAAACACCATGGTTATGCAGCGCAGTGGTTTGCACTCACAGCGTTGATTGTCGGACTGTTTGCCTGGTTTCAATTGCGACGACGCACTTCACTACCCAAGGATCCTGATTTCCATGTCTAGCCCGCAGATTCCTGATGACCGCCCGCTGGGACTGACCGTTCACTCCTTGCCAGAGCCTTCCGGCGAGCTCCAGACCCGTGCCGTCAATACGCGCGCGGGGCGCTGGCGCATGTTGGCTGTCATGTTGGTATGTGCCGCGCCAGTGATTGCATCGTATTTCACTTACTACGTCATCCGGCCCGAAGGGCGTCGCAATTTCGGCGAGTTGATTCAACCGCAGCGACCTTTGCCGGCTGTTGCTGCTGCCAACTTGCAAGGTGCTCCGGTGCAACTTCCAGCGCTCAAGGGGCAGTGGCTCTTTGTGAGTGTGGCCAGCGGTGCGTGTGAGTCCGCATGCCAACAGCATCTCTACCTGCAACGCCAACTGCGCGAGGGTCTGGGGAAAGAGAAAGACCGCCTCGATTGGGTCTGGCTGGTGAAGGATGAGGTGCCGGTATCTGCCGAGTTGCAGCCTGCACTAAAAGACGCCACCGTACTTCGGGTGCCCGGGGAGGCATTAGCCCAGTGGCTGCAGGCAGAGCCGGGCCGCCAGCTGGAAGATCATTTGTATTTGGTGGATCCTTTGGGGAACTGGATGATGCGTTTCCCTGCGGGCTTGAACGCGGAAACAGCGCTCAAGGTCAAGCGTGATTTAGACCGTTTGATGCGCGCAGCCCAGTTCTGGGATCGTGCAGGGCGCGAATAGGTACCACCATGGAAACAAGCTTGTACGACTTGAGCCCGCTTTTGCGGGTACTGGTGATAGGCGCCTTGATTGCCAGCGTGCCCGCACTATGGGTCTATCTGCGCCACCGGGGCGGCACCGGCCCCAGCCGCTACCAGGCGTTGGTGGCGGTGACCCTGTTCTTGACCTTCGACCTGGTGCTCTTTGGCGCATTTACGCGGCTCACAGACAGCGGACTCGGCTGCCCTGACTGGCCCGGTTGCTACGGCAATGCCAGCCCCCTAGGCGCCAAACATGACATCGCCATGGCGCAGTCCCTGTTGCCCGAGGGCCCTGTGACCCACGGAAAAGCCTGGATCGAAATGGTCCACCGCTACATGGCAACCGGCGTGGGTGCTTTGATCACGCTTATGACTGTCTGGGCCTGGCGGAGCCATAAACGCTCGCCGTCGACTTCCGTGAACCCATGGTGGCCGACGGTTACGCTGGTGTGGGTCTGTGTGCAGGGCGCTTTCGGTGCCTTGACAGTCACCATGAAGCTCTTTCCTGCGATCGTCAGTTTGCACTTGCTGGGGGGTTACACCTTGCTGGCACTGCTCGTGGCGCAAGTGGCCATGGGGCAACCTAAGAGTGTGCTGTCTTCCCGCAGCAGGGTGTTGCCGCGTGCTTATGTGATCTGGACCGTAGCTGGCCTTGCCCTGTTGGTGCTTCAGGCGGCATCGGGTGCATGGGTCAGCACCAACTACGCGGTTTTGGCCTGTACCGAATTCCCGGGGTGCCAAGGCACGATGTGGCCGCCTATGGACTGGGCTGCCGCCCTCGAGTTCTGGCGCCCCTTGGGGCTGACCGCCGCTGGGGAGTCGCTGAGCTTCCAGGCCCTCACCGCAATACACATGGGACACCGCATGATGGCGATGCTCACCTTTGCCTTGTTGGGTGCCTTGGCTTGGTATTGGTACCGGCAGCCGGTGCTGAAACGGCCAGCGCTTTGGTTGTGCGCCTTGTTGCTGCTGCAACTGGCCACCGGCTTGAGCAACGTGGTACTCGGCTGGCCCTTGCTGGCCGCCGTCATGCACACAGGCGGCGCAGGCGCGCTGGTCATGGTGTTAGTGTGGGCGTGGGTCCGGAGCCGCAATGCGGATGCCGCCGGCTGATAGAACAAAAACCAGAGAATCCGAATGACTGTTGATATGGCCGCCCCCAAGCCCTCTGTGCTGGCGCAATTCCACGCCCTGACGAAGCCCCGTGTGATTCAGCTGATAGTTTTTTGTGCGCTCATCGGCATGGTGCTGGCTGTGCCGGGCGCGCCGACGGCAGCGCAAGTACTCCATGCCGCGGTGGCTTGCCTTGGCATTTACCTCGTTGCCGGCGCGGCGGCGGCGTTCAATTGCATCGTGGAAAAAGGCATCGACGCCAAAATGAAGCGCACTGCGTGGCGTCCCACTGCGAGAGGCGAGTTGAGCGACACCCAAACGCTGATTTTTTCAGCCATGCTGTGTGCAGCCGGCTCTGCCATCTTGTATCTTTGGGTCAATCCGCTGACTATGTGGCTCACCTTCGCCACCTTTGTCGGCTATGCGGTGATCTATACCGTGATCCTCAAGCCCCTGACTCCTCAGAATATCGTAATCGGCGGCGCATCGGGCGCCATGCCGCCCGTGTTGGGCTGGTCGGCCATGACCGGGGATGTCGGCCCTGAAGCCCTGATCTTGTTTTTGATCATCTTCTTGTGGACACCTCCGCACTTCTGGGCCTTGGCTTTGTACCGGGTCGAGGACTACCGCAAATCGGGGCTGCCGATGTTGCCCGTCACCCATGGCAGCGAGTTCACCCGCCTGCAAATCCTGCTCTACACCTTCATGCTGCTGGCTGCGTGCTTGTTGCCCTTTGTGTACGGCATGAGCAGCTGGCTGTATCTGGTGGTGGCGGTGGGCCTGAGTCTGGGTTTTTGCTGGTACGCGGTGCGACTGCTGCGCAATTACTCGGATGAGCTGGCGCGTGCCACCTTTCGCTTTTCGCTCATTCACCTGAGTGTGTTGTTTGCGGCCTTGCTGCTGGATCATTACTTACTATGAAAAAACGTTCTGCTATCCGTTTGATAGCTACCAGCGCACTATTTGCGGGCGTTGGTGGCTTGTTGGGTGCTTGCTCTGAGTCCAAGCCCCAGTTTTCGTCGGTGGATGTGACCGGCGTGACCTACGCCAAAGACTTTGAGCTCACCGACCACAATGGGCAGGTACGCCGCCTCGGAGACTTCAAAGGCAAGATCGTGGTGATGTTTTTTGGCTTCACCCAGTGCCCTGACGTGTGCCCGACCTCTATGACTGAGTTGGCCGAAGTCAAAAAAGCGCTGGGGGCCGATGGGGACAAGTTGCAAGGCCTCTTTGTGACCGTGGACCCCGCGCGCGATACGCCCGAGGTGCTCAAGGGCTACATGGAGAACTTTGATCCCACCTTCCTCGCGCTCTACACCACGCCCGACAAGCTGGCCGCATTGGCGAAAGATTTCAAGGTGTATTACAAGCGTGTCGATGGGCAAACCCCGACCAGCTACACCATGGACCACTCCGCCGGTAGCTACATCTATGACACCAAAGGCAACCTCCGCTTGTTCACCCGCTATGGCAGCGGGGCGAAGGTGCTTGCAGCCGATATTCAGCAGTTGCTGAAGTCCTGAGCTGTTTATAAAGGCGAGCGCCACATGCCCGCCCTTGTGGGCGCTCAGGCGGGCAGTTCCCGAGGCTTAATCGGTTTTGATGCTCTGCTGCGTGATGATGCCGCCCAGCAGGGCGGTATCCGCTTTGACCCGGTTGGCCAGTCCCTCGGCCGAGGTGCCCTGCACCGTCCAGCCCTGCTGGAACATTCTTTGACGCATCTCCGGGCTGCGGGCAATCTCACTGAACAAGGTGGACAAACGCGCCACCACTGGCTTGGGCATGCTGTTGGGCGCAGCCACGGCGTTCCAGATCTCCAGGTTCAGGTCCTTCACCCCGGCTTCTGACAAGCTGGGAATCTCCGGAACCAAGGCACTGCGCACACTGGCGGTGATGCCGATGGCTTTGAGCTTGCCGGCCTTGATTTGCGCAGATGCCAGGGCAGGGGGCAGCAGGCTGAGCTGCAAATCACCCGCGATCATGGCAGTGGCCACTTGCGGGTAACCGGCGTAGGGCACATGCAAGGAGGCCATGCGCGCTTTGGCTTTGAGCAGTTCCATGCCGATATGGCCCACGGTTCCCACGCCCGGGGTGCCGTAGTTCCACTTGTCGCCAGAGACCCGCGCTGCGGCCAGAAACTCGGTGGCATTGTTGCCCGGTGCGTTGGCAGGCGCTGTGAGCACCAGCGGCGACACGCCCAGCAGGCTCACTGGCGTCAGGTCTTTGAGCGGGTCGTAGCTCAGCTTGGGGTTGAGCAACTTGGCAATCGTCATGTTGCCGTTGATCATCAGCCCGATGGTGTGGTCATCCGTGGCTTTGGCAACCGCGTCGGCGGCGATGTTGCCCGCGGCACCCACCTTGTTTTCCACAATCACCGGCTGCCCCAAGGCTTTGGACAAGGGTTCGGCAAACGCCCGCGCCGTCAGGTCTGGCGATGACCCGCCCGGAAAGCCGACGATGATGCGGACCGGTTTGGTCGGCCATGCAGCTGTTTGGGTGTTGTTTTGGGCGTTAGCGCCCATAGATAGTGCGCAGGCAGCTATGGAAAGCATAGCAACTGCAGCGGTGCGGCGTGTAGGTGTCATTGACTCTGTGTCCAAGAAAAAGCCCCTGCAGGCGGGGCCGGCAGGGGCATTGTGCGTGAAGTTGTGCGGCCTGTGCCGCTGCGGCCTCAGGCGTAGGCGGCGAGCGCCGTTTTCATCTTCTTCATGGCGGCCACTTCGATCTGGCGAATGCGCTCGGCGCTCACGCCGTATTCGGCGGCCAGGTCGTGCAGCGTCATGCCGCCGGAGTTGTCGTCGTTCACCTTGAGCCAGCGCTCTTCCACGATGCGGCGGCTGCGGTCGTCCAAGCTGTTCAGCGCAGTGGCGATGCCGTCTGTGGCTAACACGTCGCGTTGGCGGGCCTCGATCATGGCCACCGGCTCGTGGTTGGTGTCCGTCAGATAGGTGATCGGGCCGAAGGCATCTTCGCCATCGTCCGAAGGGCTGGGGTCCAGCAGCACGTCGCCACCGGCCAGGCGTGCTTCCATTTCCAGCACCTCTTCGGGCTTCACGTTCAGTTCCCGCGCCATGGTGCGGACTTGGTCGGGGTTCAGGGTGTCGCGGTGGGTGTCGAGGTCGGCAGCAGCGTCTTCGCCCTTGAAGCGTTGCTTCATCGAGCGCAGGTTGAAAAACAGTTTGCGCTGGGCCTTGGTGGTGGCCACCTTCACCATGCGCCAGTTTTTCAGGATGTATTCGTGAATTTCGGCCTTGATCCAGTGCAGCGCGTAGCTCACCAAGCGCACCCCTTGTTCGGGGTCGAAGCGTTTGACCGCTTTCATCAGGCCCACATTGCCTTCCTGAATCAGGTCGCCGTGGGGCAGGCCATAACCCAGGTACTGGCGGGCGACCGACACTACCAAACGCAAGTGAGAGAGCACTAACTTACCGGCAGCCTCAAGATCGTTGTCATTCTTGAACTTGCGCGCAAACTCCTGCTCTTCTTCCAGCGTGAGCATGGGCAGGCGGTTGGCGGCGGAAATATAGGCGTCCAAGTTCCCCAACGGCGGCACCAGTGACCACGGGTTGGCCGTGGCCAGGGCGGTGCGGGGGGCAGCGATCAATGCGGACATAGGGAACTCCTTCTCTTCAAACTTTATATTAGCACTCGTTGGAGGTGAGTGCTAACGAAGAAGTTCAATCCACCAATCAGAGTAGGGGTGAGGCCCTCGGTATAGCGCGAAATCAAAAACCTTGTGCCAACGCTTCGGGCTGAAAGCGGCGCACCATAGGCCAGAAATTTCATTTCGCCCCGATTCATTAAAGGACACTTTGACATGCAACGCACGCTTTCCCGTATCGCCTTGGCCGTTGGCCTGCTCGCCGGCGCCATCGCCGCGCCCCACGCTATGGCGGATGCGCCCATGGTCAAGACCCAAGCGCCCGGTTTTTACCGGGTGATGGTCGGTGACTTTGAAGTCACCGCTATCTCCGACGGCACCGTCAAGCTGCCCATGCTCAAGCTGATGAACAACCAGCCGCCCGAGAAAATTGCAGAGGCGCTCAAGCGCGGCTTCCTCAAAGAGATGGTGGAAACCTCGGTCAACACCTACCTGATCAACACCGGCAACAAGCTGGTGCTGGTGGACACCGGCGCAGCGGGCTTGTTTGGCCCCACCTTGGGTAACTTGCTTGCGAACCTGAAGGCGGCTGGCTACCAGCCCGAGCAGGTGGACGAGATTTACATCACCCACATGCACCCTGACCATGTGGGCGGGCTCATGGCTCAAGGCAGCATCGCGTTTCCGAACGCCACCTTGCGTATCGACAAACGCGATGTGGACTTCTGGCTCAGCGACGCCAATCTGGCCGCCGCGCCCGAAGGCAACAAGGGCTTTTTCCAAGGCGCCATGGCCTCGGTCAAGCCCTATGTGGCGGCCGGCAAGCTCAAGCCGTTTGAGGGCAACACTGAGCTGGTGCCCGGCATCCGCGCGGTGTCTACCTACGGCCACACCCCCGGTCACGCCAACTACGTGGTCGAAAGCAAGGGCGAAAAGCTCATGCTCTGGGGCGACTTGATGCACCTGGCCGCGGTGCAGTTTGATGATCCGAGTGCCACCATCGCTTTCGACACAGACAACAGCGCAGCCCAGCAGCAGCGCGCAAAGGCGTTTGAAGAGGCAGCCAAAGGCGGCTACATGGTCGGTGTGACCCACGTGGCTTTCCCCGGCTTGGGTAACCTGCGGCCCGCGGCCAATGGCAAGGGGTATGTCTGGGTGCCGCTGAATTACTCCTCCTTGAAGTAATCAAACATCTCGGTAATGAAAAAGGGGCCCCACGGGGCCCCTTTGTTTGGCAACGCAGCTGTGCGCTTATGCCCAGCGCACTTTGTCCTTGCCGGAATACCAGTTGGAGAGCTGTGGCTCGACCGCGGACTCGATACGAGCGCGCTTGATTTTCATGGTGGGTGTCAGCATGCCGTTTTCAATCGACCATGGCTCTGGTGCCACCACCAGCATTTGCAGCTTTTCGTAGTCCGGCAGTTCCGCGTTGACGCTGTCGAGCAGTTGCTCGAGTTCGGCATGGACAGCGGCTTTGAACGCGGGGTCTGCCTTTACCTGGGGGCGCACGGTTTCCGCCAGCACCACGATGGCGTAGGCCGATGGCTGGCCCACGCCGGACACCATGCTGGTCTCGATGCGGTTGCAGGCGTTCAGGCGGTTTTCAATCGGCGCAGGCGCCACATATTTGCCCTTGGAGGTTTTGAACAGCTCTTTCACCCGACCGGTGAGCTTGAGCAGTCCATCAGCGCGGCGCTCGCCCTTGTCGCCGGTGCGGAAGAAGCCGTCTTCGGTGAACACCTCAGCATCCAGGTCCGGGCGCTTGTAGTAGCCCACAAACTGGCCTGGAGACTTGATGAGCACTTCGCCTTCTTCGCTGATGCGCACTTCCACGCCCTTGAGCGGTACACCCACGCAACCCGGGGCGTTGATTTTGTCGGTGGAGTTGTGCGAATACGCAAAGTCCTCCGTCATGGCGTAACCCTCGATCAGGTTCAGGCCCAAGCGGCGGTACCAGGCAATCAGCTCAGCCGGAATGGGCGCAGAGCCGCTACCAGCCAGCAACGCGTGGTCCAGGCCCAGGCCCTTGAGCACCTTGCGGCCCACGATCTTGCCCAGAATCGGAATGCTCAGCAGCCGGTCCAGCTTCTTGGGCGGCATCTTGGCGAACACGCCTTGCTGGAACTTCAGCCAGAGGCGGGGTACCGAGATGAACGTGACGGGCTTGGCGCGGTTCAAGTCCTGAATGAAGGTGTCCAGCGACTCGGCAAAAAACAGCTGGGTGTTGCCGTTCACCAGCGTGGCCGACTCGACCCACGCGCGCTCGAACACGTGCGCCAAGGGCAGGTAAGACAACATGCGGTTGCGGGTGTTGGAGCCAATGCGCGCCTGGGTATCGTTGTTGATGCCCTCAGCCGCAGCGGTGATGCGCTCAAAGCTGTGCATCACGCCCTTGGGCTGGCCGGTGGAGCCGGAGGTGTACATCAGGATGGCGATGTCCTTGCCGCCACGGGCCGGCTGGCCGGTCAGGGGTTTGGTGCGGCCGGTGATGGCATCCCACGCCTCGTAGCTGTTCTTCGGGGCCAGCGGGAAGGCAATGATCGGCATGCCAGCAGGGATGCCGGGCTGCTGCTGGTCAAAGGTGTCGAGCTTGCCGACGAACAGCAGGCTGGCCTCGCTGTGCTCCAGCACATAGCGCACGGTGTCCGCGGTCTCGGTCGGGAAAATGGCCACCGTCGTGCAGCCCGCCATCCAGATGGCGAGCTCCGCCATGATGAAGTGGGCACAGTTCTTGGACAGGATGGCGACGCGCGCACCGGGCTCCAAGTTCTGCGCTTTCAAGTGCGCGGCCATGCGGCGCGCCTGGTCGAGGGTTTGTTTCCAGGTGTAGTCCACCACCTGCCCGCCACCGACCGGTTGGGTCATGAAGATCTGATCGGCGTGCGTGGTTTCGTGGCTGTAAACGTAGTCCAGCATGAGTTTGGCTTGGGCCATTTTTGTCTCCTCGTTATGGTTTGTTCGCACCATTGTCTGGTCTTTTGAGTGCAAAAGAGAGCTTTATGTGACCAAGTCCCCCTGGAATAGAGGGGGGCTACTATTTGTGGGTCAATTTGGTCGAGCAATGATTGGCGTTTTTTGTCCTCTGCTTGTCGTGTATCGTGGTTTCGCGCATATTCAACGGCGGGTAGCATTGGATCACCGTTCAACCAAAGGTGTCCTTCTATGTCCTCCGTATCTACCCTGAAGCCCGCGCTCATCATCATTGATGTGCAGCAATCTTTCACCCAAATGCCCTTTTGGCAGCAGGGCATTCTGGGCCCCTTTGAGGCTGCTTTGCTGCGTCTGGAAGCCGGTTGCCGCGCAGCGGGTGTGCCGGTGGTGCACATCTTTCATGTGGGGCAGGCCGGCCCCTTCCGCGAAGACTCCGGGTTTGTGAAGCCCTTGCCCTGGTTGCCCGGTAACCCGGATGTGCGGTTTGACAAACACACCCACAACGCCTTTACCGATACCGGGCTGGATTTGTGGCTGCGCCGCCAAGGGGTGGGCAAGCTCCTCATCTCCGGCATCCGGACCGAGCAATGTTGCGAAACCACGGCCCGTGTGGGCTCGGACCTGGGCTACGCCGTGGACTTTGTGTCTGAAGCCACCTTGACCTTCCCCATGACACACGCCCGCAGTGGGCGCACCTTCAGCGCTGAAGACATCACCACCCGCACCGAGCTGGTTTTGCAAGACCGGTTTGCGCGTATCGTCGATGTTGATACCTGTCTCGCCGGTCTGCCATCTGCCCACTAAATCGTCGCCCTGAGGTCGAAACCGCCATGCTCCAACTCCGCCCCAACTGCGAATGCTGCAACACCGATTTGCCGCCCGCCGCCCTGAATGCCCGCATCTGCTCGTTTGAATGCACGTTTTGTGCGGACTGTGCAGACACCAAGCTGCAAGGCATCTGCCCCAATTGCGGTGGTGAGCTGGTGCGCCGCCCGGTGCGCCCGGCCGCCAAACTGGCCAACAACCCGCCCTCCGCTGAGCGGGTGTTCAAGCCGCAGGGATGCGCGCCCCAAGCGGACTCGGCGGCGTCTGCATGAGCGCGGCATCGCCCATGCGCCCCAAAGACTTGGGGCTGGCGCTGCTGGTCATTCTGGTGTGGGGCGTGAACTTTGCCGTCATCAAGGTGGGGGTGGTGGGCGTGCCGCCCTTGTTGCTGGGGGCGTTGCGCTTTGCGCTGGCCGCGTTCCCGGCGCTGCTGTTTTTGAAGCCGCCCAAGGTACCCCTGCGCTGGTACTTGGCCTATGGCCTCACCATTTCGGTGGGGCAGTTTGCATTTTTGTTCACCGCCATCCACGTGGGCATGCCGTCGGGGCTGGCGTCGCTGGTGCTGCAGTCGCAATCGTTCTTTACCCTGTTGCTGGCGGCCTGGTGGCTCAAAGAGCGTTGGCAGGCCAACCAGATGGCCGGGCTGTTACTGGCCGCCTGCGGCTTGGTGTTGATAGGTAGCGCAGCAGGGCCGGCAGGCGCTGGCGTGTCTATGCCCTTGCTGGGCTTTTTGCTCACCGTGGCCGCAGCCGTCATGTGGGCCTGCGGCAATATCGTGACCCGCACCGTCAGCCGCTACGGCCCGATGAACCAGTTGGCCTTTGTGGTGTGGGCGAGCCTGGTGCCGCCGCTGCCGTTTCTGGCGCTGTCGCTGGTGATGGAAGGGCCTGACGCCATCGCCACGGCCTTGCAGAATATCGGCTGGAGCACCTTCGCGGCCATCGCCTATTTGGCTTGGGCTGCCACTTTGCTGGGCTACGGTTTGTGGACGCACCTCATGTCCCGCTACGCCACCAACCGGGTAGCGCCGTTTACCTTGCTGGTGCCGGTGGTTGGCTTGACCACGGGTTGGGTGGTGTTTGGCGAGGCCCTGCGGCCAGTGCACTTTGCCGGTGGTGCGCTGTTGATGGCGGGGCTGCTGCTCAATGTGTTTGGCGCGCCGCTCTTGGCGCCGTGGGTGGCGCGCTGGCAGCGCGGCCGGTCTGAGTGATGCACGCCGCATGACAGCTGTCACACCGCTCCACATTTACCTGGTGCTCACGCCCAATGTGCTGATGCTGGACTACGCCGGTCCGGCCGAGGCGCTGCGCATGGCGCGTGACATGGGTGCACCGATCGCGCTGCACGCGTGCGGCCCGCAGGGCGATATTCCTACGTCCCTGAACACCGGCCTGACCGGCCTGGAGGCATTGCCTAGCGCCTTGCCCGAGCGCAGCTTGGTGCTGGTGGTGGGCAACAGCAACGAGGCGGTGGACTACGCCACCGACGCCGCACGCACCGTAGTGCACTGGCTGCAGGCCTTGCCGCCGGGCACCCGCTTGGCGAGCATTTGCTCCGGGGCCTTGCTGCTGGCGCAAGCCGGCTGCCTGGACGGCCGGCACTGCACCACCCACCACACCCTGATTGCCGACTTGCAGGCCCTGGCCCCGCGCGCGCAGGTGGTGTCAGACCGCATTTTTGTGGACGACGGCGAGGTGCTCACCAGTGCGGGCATTACCACCGGCATAGACCTCGCGCTGTACTTGATCGAGCAGGAGGCGGGGGCTGAACTGGCCGCCCGCGTGGCCCGCCGTTTGGTGATGTACCAGCGCCGCGGCACCCACGACCCGCAGGTCTCGCCCTGGCTGGCGCACCGCAACCACATGCACCCTGCAGTGCACCGCGCGCAAGACGCGGTGGCCCGCGAGCCGCAGCGCAACTGGACCTTGGCTGAGCTGGCGGATGTGGCTTGCGTGAGCCCGCGCCATTTGACCCGCTTGTTTGCGCAGCATGCCGGCATCAGCGTGGTGGTGTACCAGCAGCAGTTGCGTATTGCCCGCGCCAAACAGCTGCTGGCGCAGCACGGCTGGCCGGTGGAGCGGGTGGCCGAGGCGTGTGGCTTTGCCTCCGCGCGTGACCTGCGCCGCGTGTGGCGCAAATATGAACCGGGTTCACCGGCCGGCGCGCGCGACACGGCGTAGCCGCTGCTAAGGGCTGGGCAAGTTGCGGGCAATGATTTTTTGAATGTCGCCGCGCGCATAGCCCTGCTTGATGACGGCATTGAAGTTGCGCAGCCAAGGCCCCATGCGCATGCTCTTGGGGAACGCGAGGTAGTTCGGGTCCTTGCGTAAGGGCACAGGCAGCACGACAAAATTCTTCCATTGACTGCGGGGTACTTTGTGCAGGCGCAGTGTTTGCTCGAAACCTGCCTTGCCCACATTGAACAGCGCGCAGTCGATGCGGCCTACTGCCAGTTTGTTGAGCCGTTGGCGCGCGCCGCTGTCTCCCTCAACAGAGAACACGCCATCCTGATGAGCGCGGTCAAACGCGCTGCCGAAGCTTGCGCCGCGCACGGTACCGAGCGTTTTGCCCTGCAGGTCACTCAGTGTTTGAAAGTCGAACTCTTGGCCTTTGCGCACCACGATGACGACCTCGTCCACAAACAGGGGTTCCGAGAAATCAAATACCTCGTCTCTGCGCCACGTCCAGGAGACACCAAGCAACCCTCCCTCGCCCGAGATGGACGCCATATACGCCCGGGCCCACGGGTAAAGGTGGAGCTCCAGGCGGTCATGGGGCATGTGCTTGTCTGCGTAGGCAATGATGTCAATCAGCACCCCGCGTTGCTGACCCTCATGCAGAAACATCTTGGGCGGAGAGCCATCCCCGCTGAAGATCGGAATGCCAGTGGTTGCCTGTGCCGTCCCAAGGGCTCCCCACCAGAGCATGCCTAAAGCGAGTCTGCATATAAGCCAGATTTTCAAGATGCCTCCGTGGGTAGGGTGAGTGTGCCGACATTCCGTAGCCTGAGTATCCAAGGTTTTTGAAAACGGTTTCTTTTGCGGAGCTGGCCGCGTGGTTCAATAGAGTGCTATTTCTTCCCTCGCGTGCCGAATGACCCCCGAAGCCCAAAAACTCTGGCGCGCCCCGCAATGGGCGTTTTCCATCCTGCTCGCCTTGCTCGGCATGTTGGGGCCTTTCTCTATCGATACCTATTTGCCCGCGTTTGCCGGCATCAGCCAGTCGCTGGGGGCCACCCCGGTGCAGATGCAGCAAACGCTGTCGGCCTACCTGTTTGGTTTCGCCTTCATGGCGCTGTTCCATGGCTCCATTTCAGACAGCTTCGGCCGGCGCCCGGTGGTGCTGTGGGGGCTGGCAGCGTTCACTATTGCCTCGGTCGGGTGTGCGCTGTCACAAACCATCGGTCAGCTCATCTTCTTCCGGGCCATGCAGGGTTTGTGCACTGGCGCGGGCATTGTGATTTCACGCGCGGTCATTCGCGATGTGTATCCGCCCTCGCAGGCGCAAAAGGTCATGAGCCAGGTCACCATCTTCTTCGGGGTGG
>DAINNP010000006.1:0-12027 GCA_036735785.1 Rhodoferax sp.
GCCTCTGCCATTTCTGAGGTGATGCGCAAGCACCGCATCGACCACCTGCAAACCCAGGATGCAGCGGAATTGGCCCAGCGCATCAGCATGGCCTACGCCCAAGGCGAGTCGAGCGCCGCCACGGTGATGAACGAGGTGCAGGGTGAGGCTGATTTGACGCGGATGATGCAAGAGCTGCCCGCGGTCGAGGATCTGCTGGAAACCGCAGACGACGCCCCCATCATTCGCATGCTCAATGCATTGCTCACCCAAGCCGCACGCGATGGGGCCAGTGACATCCATATCGAGCCGTTTGAGCGCAACTCATCAGTCCGCTTCCGGGTGGACGGGTCACTGCGCGAAGTGGTGCAAGCCCACCGCGCCTTGCATGCGGCGCTGATTTCGCGGCTCAAGATCATGGCTGATCTGGACATTTCAGAAAAGCGCTTGCCGCAAGACGGGCGCATTTCGCTGCGCATCGGCACCCGCGCCGTTGATGTGCGGGTCAGCACCTTGCCCAGCGCCCACGGCGAACGGGCGGTACTGCGCTTGCTCGACAAGAGCCAGGACCAGCGCAGCCTGGAGGCGGTGGGCATGCAGGGCGATGTGTTGCGCCGCTTTGAAGGCCTGATTGCCCAGCCCCACGGCATCATTCTGGTGACAGGCCCCACCGGTTCGGGCAAGTCGACCACCTTGTATGCCTCGCTGGGGCGGCTGGATGCTGCGCGCCAAAACATCATGACGGTCGAAGACCCGATCGAGTACGAGCTGCCCGGCGTCGGCCAGACGCAGGTCAACCCCAAAATCGACCTCACGTTTGCCAAGGCCCTGCGAGCCATCCTGCGGCAAGACCCGGATGTGATCATGATCGGCGAAATCCGGGATTTCGAGACCGCGCAAATCGCTATCCAGGCCTCGCTGACCGGTCACTTGGTGCTGGCCACGCTGCACACCAATGACTCGGCCAGTGCGGTGACCCGCTTGATCGACATGGGGGTGGAGCCCTTTCTGCTCAGCTCTTCGCTGCGCGGCGTACTGGCCCAGCGTTTGGTGCGTAAAACCTGCAAGACCTGCGCGGGCAAAGGCTGCGAGGCCTGCGGTCATACCGGCTACCTCGGACGCACCGGTGTTTTCGAATTGCTGGTGGCCGATGACACGATTGCCGAGCTGATCCACCACAACGCCTCAGAAGCCGACATCCGCACCTCAGCCACCCGACAAGGTATGGTGCCGCTGCGCGAAGACGGTGAGCGACTAGTCAGCAGCGGCCTGACCAGCCGCGAAGAACTGTTGCGCGTAGTCCGGGACTGATACCGCTCCGCTCAGCAGCGGGTGCAGGCCTTCACCATCGCATCCGCGCGGGCACGACTTTGCTCGGTCAAGTACTCCAAAAATACGCGGGTGCGCTCCGGCAAAAACTTGCGGCTGGGCAACGCTGCGTAGAGCGACAAATGCCCACCGATCCAAGGTGACAGCACCCGAACCAAGGTGCCGTCGGTCAACTGCGGCGCCACCAGCGTGACGGCAGCCGAGGTGATACCCGCACCATCCATCGCGGCACGGACCAGCGTGTCGCTGTGGTTCACCCAGAGTTTGGGTTTGACAGGAAACGTGACCTCTTGGTCGTTGGCTCCGGTATTGAGCAACTTCCATTGGTCAAAACTCCCACTCGGCGTTTTGAGGCGCAGCACATCGTGCTGGATCAGCTCGTCGGGCGTGAGCGGAGTCCCCATGCGCTTGAGGTAGGCGGGCGAAGCCACCAGAATGGACTGGGTGCTGGAGACGCGCCTGGCAATCACATTGCCGTCGTAGTCCCCTTCTGTGGGGAGCATGGTGACGTCGTAATCCTCCACGGGCGGCACATCATAGGACTCCACATCCATGTGCAAGGAGATCCCTGGGTACTTGGCAGTAAATCCGGCAATGATGGGGCTGATCACGTGCGAGGCCAAGGCTGGCGGCGAGAGCAAACGCAGCTCTCCGGCCAACTCATGGGTCTGGGAGCTGGTGAATTCATGCGCCTCATCGATGTCTTGCAGAATGGTGCGCACTCGCCCCAGGTAAGCCTCACCGGCGGGGCTTAGAGACACTTTTCTTGTCGTACGGTGCAACAAGCGGGCGCCCAAAAACTCTTCCAGATCGGCAATCTGGCGGGTGACACCGGCAGATGACATGTCGAGGGCGCGGGCTGCTGCTGCAAATCCACCTTCGTCCACCACTTTCTGGAAAACCCGCATTGACATTAGTCGGTCCATGGGTCTCTTTTCAATCTATTCAAGGCCGCGATTATTTCAAACGGCGTAATGCACCACTGTCTGTGGAGGTATTTTTCAGATGTGCTCGGATCTTTAAAGTTCAACCCATCGATGTGACGAACCTGAAACGCCCCGTCGATACCGGTAACGACAGGCACTGTGCCTACCGACCGGAATCCACAACTGATGAAGGATCTGAATCATGAAATACGCTACCGCTTCTATCGCTCTTGCTGTTGCTGCCTTGTTGACCGGACATGCACAAGCTGCTGACAACATCGGCAAAACCCGCGACCAAGTGCGCGCTGAATTGGCTGAAGCCCAACGTACTGGCGACCTCGTTGCCGGAAAAGACGCCGCTGCTGACGAGTTCGGTTCTGGCGCCTACAAGAAGTTGAATGAATTGAACCCCGCCGCGTACCCCGCCAAGGCTGCCATTGCTGGCAAGACCCGCGCTCAAGTTCGTGCAGAGCTGGCCGATGCCCAACGCACGGGCGACATCGTGGCGGGCAAGGATGCCGCCTCTGACGAATTCAGCTCCGGCGCCTTCAAGAAGCTCAATGAATTGAACCCCGCCGCTTACCCTGCGAAGGCCGCTGTCACAGGCAAGACCCGCGCCCAAGTGCGTGCAGAACTGGCCGAGGCACTCCGCACGGGCGATATCGTGGCAGACAAGGATGTTAGCGATGAGTACACCGCAGCAAACGGTCACAAGCTCAACGACATCTACCCCAACCTGTACCCCGCCACCCAAACCAACTAATCTGAGTTGACCCCCAAAGCCCTCCAGCGCACCGCGCTGGAGGGCTTTTTTGCATTCAGGGCTCGTAGGCCACCAGCCGTTTGCGCTCGGCTTCGGTGAACCGGGCTTGTTGCAACGCGCTCAAGGCTGCCGCTTGCTCGGTGTCCGCAAGCGCACTTGCACCCTGCAAGAGCCGGCTTCGCTCAGCCAGGTAGTTGGCAATTCGCTCGTGCCAGGCCCGCTCTTCTTGGTCCAGTTCGGCAAAGCGGCCCGCTGCTGCACTGTCAAATGCTTTGGCGCGCGCGCGGTAGACCTCGTCCTCCCCTGCACCTGCAGCGCGCAAAGCGGCCACCTGCGCTTCCAGCTTGATGACTGCGCGTGGCGCCTCCCGGTCTTCGCGCAGGCTGGGGGGAAGTTGCTTGTCCAGCGCGGCCAAGCGTGCCTGCTTGTCTTGCGGGGAGAGCTGTGCATCGTTCACGATATCGAGCCGGGCGAGTGCATCGAGGTCATGCAGGTCTTCTGCGCCAAACATCGCTTGGGCCTCCTCCGCGCTGAAAAAACGGGCGCGCACCACGCGCATGGCTTCAAACCGCTCGCGGAGCACCGCGTTGCCCGGGGGCGTTTTGGCGAATTGCTGCTCCACCACCACCAGCGCCTTTTTGAACGACAGGTACCGCTCCAACAAGCGCTCGGCTTGGGGCAGTTGCACAGGCTTCAGGTTTTGGGCCAGCACGGTGCGGATTTGCGCCCCGATAGCCTCCACACTGAGTTCGCCCACGGTGCTCAGGTAGTAATCAAACAGGCGTTTGAGTTCTGCGTAAGGCAACACGGTGCAGCCAGCCTCGCGGCACTGCGTGGGCAAAGCGTGGAGCCCCATGGTTTGCACCGCTTGTAAGCCATCGGGTGCGGTGCCCTGCAGCGAGCGGGCGGGGCCGGTGCTTGTTGCACCGGAACCCGCGTTTTGGGCGCCGGTTGGCGAGTCGCCCCAGAGCCACATATCGGCACCCCACCAACCCAGCAGGGCCAAGCCTGCCAAGCCAGCGAGTGCCTTGCTGCGCAGTCGCATTACAAACCGGCGTTGCGCAGGCGGTTAGCCTGTTGCCGGAACAAGGTGACCGGGTTGGTTTCAAAAATATTGGTCAAGCCTACCGTCTGATTGACCTCATCCAGGTGGTTGAAGGCGTAGTCATCACGAATGACACGGCCCAGACGCGACGAGCAGCTGCTCACCAAGCCATCGTTTTTCGCGCCTGCAAACGCCAGCGAGGTCAATGCCAAAGCGGGGTCCACCACATCGAGCACGTTGCTATACGGTTTTGCACCACTCCAGGAGTAGTAGGCAACCCCGTTGACGCTGTAAGCGCCCTCGCCGCAAGCGGTGGTCGGCACACCTTGGGGGTGCTTGGCATTGAACTTCAAGGTACCCGCGGTGCTGAGGGACTGCGCTGCTGCCAGCGAGTTTTGGGTGTTGCCACCGCCCCCGGACAAGAAGTTGATGATGCTGGCCAAGCCATTCGTGACCGACACCAACGCCGTATTCTGAAGACTGCCTGCAGGCGCCACGCCCAACAACACGTCTGCCACGGCAGAGCCCTTGTTGACGCCACCGATGCTCGTGACCGATGCCACCAGATCCGGCCTCACCGATGCAACGTAGCGGGCGGTGGGGCCGCCATGGCTGTGGCCCATCAGGTTGACTTTACCTGCACCGGTAGCGGCCAAAATTTGGCGCACTTGCGTGAGCAATTGCTCGCCCCGCACTTCGGTGCTGTTGGCGGCAGAGACCTGCACCACAAACACCCGGGCACCGTCAGCGCGCAAGGCGGACGGAATTCCATAGAAGTACTCCACGGGGCCAATGTTGTCGAAACCGAACAGGCCGTGAATCAACACGATGGGGTACTTGGTTTGGGTGTAACCGGCCGCTTGCGCAGACGCCGGCAGCAGGCCGATAGCCAGCGTACACGCGGCCAGCCAGCCCATTACGATTCGCTTCATCTTCATAGTTGTCTCCTCGGGACCTCTGAGGGTCGATGGGGTTGAAGGGATGCCAGTTGAGAACGTAAACCGTTGCGACCTCTCGGGTGGGGGCGCTGTCGCGGGTGATGGCCGGCCTGCTGTTTGTGTCGTCAGGCAATCATCAAAATAGCACGGTCGTGCTTTTATTGGAGTATGCGGTGGACGCGCGTTTTTGTCATGGTGGAAAACCCGTGCAACCCGGCGCCCCGCTACTATTGCGCCATGCCTGCCTATTCCTACCAAGCCCTTGATGCCGACGGAAAATCCCGTTCGGGCGTGTTAGAGGCCGACACGGCCAAATCTGCACGCAGCCTGTTGCGCTCGCAACAGTTGGTTCCCCTCCAGGTTCAGGCACTTAGCGTAGACAGCAGCGCCCCGGGCACCTCGCGCCGCGCCTGGGGTTCACGTGCCTTCAATAACGCGCAGCGCACCGTCTGGACACGGCAACTGGCCGGGCTGGTGTCAGCGGGCCTGCCCCTGGAACGCGCCTTGAGTTCTCTGGCCGAAGAAGCCGAGACGCCAGCCCAGCGCGATGTGGTGGCCACCATCCGCTCAGAGGTCAACGGCGGCAAGCCGCTGGGCATCGCACTGGCGCAGCACCCGCGGGAGTTTTCAGACATTTATGTGGCGGTGGTGAGCGCCGGCGAGCAAAGCGGCCAACTCGGGCTGGTGCTAGAGCGGCTGGCAGATGACCTGGAAGAGCAACAAAACCTGTCTTCCAAATTATTGGGTGCAGCGCTGTACCCTGCCATCGTGAGCCTGGTGGCTCTGGCCATTGTGCTGTTTCTGTTGGCCTATGTGGTCCCACAGATCGCCAACGTGTTTGCAGGCTCCAAGCAGGCGCTCCCCCTGCTCACCCGAATCATGCTGGCGATCAGCGATGCCGTGCGGTCGTATGGCCTGCTCGTGCTAATTGCTATTGTTTTAGGAGCTATTGGCGCACGTATTGCTTGGGCTGGCGCCGCTTTTCGCTCTAAAGCGGATGCTGCATGGCTGCGCCTGCCGGTACTGGGCCGCATGTCCCGCAGCTACAACGCAGCGCGCTTTGCCAGCACCCTGGCCATGCTGGCCGCCGCGGGCGTGCCCATTCTCAAGGCCTTGCAAGCCGCCGCCGAAACGCTGAGCAACCACGCGATGCGCGACGATGCACTGGAGGCCCTGACCCTGGTGCGCGAGGGCGCCCCGCTAGCCAGCGCCTTGGCGCGCAACCAGCGCTTTCCGGCACTGCTCAGCAT
Source organism: Rhodoferax sp. (assembly GCA_036735785.1). Taxonomy (GTDB): domain Bacteria; phylum Pseudomonadota; class Gammaproteobacteria; order Burkholderiales; family Burkholderiaceae_C; genus Allorhodoferax. Next base: position 6,231 of record DAINNP010000006.1, read on the forward strand.
GTTCGCCCGGCTCGGGGAACAAACCGGCCGCCTGCCCCATATGCTGGACCGCGCAGCCCTGCAGTTGCGCACCGAGGTGCAACGCCGCGCCCTGCAACTCGCCACCCTGCTGGAGCCCTTGCTGATTGTGGCTATGGGCCTGGTGGTGATGCTGATCGTATTGGCGGTGCTCATGCCTATCATCCAGCTCAACCAACTCGTCAAATAAAACACAGAAAACCCAGGAGGCTTTGTTCACATGCGACCCCTTTCCCTGCCACTGCTGCTCGTTGTCGGCACGCTCACCCTGAGCCTCAGCGCCTGCACCCGGATCGAAACCGGCGAAGTGGGCCTGCGCGTCAATTTCGATAAAACCGTGGACCCGACCGAACGCCTGCCCGGCTCGTTCAACCAGACCGTGGTCGGCGAAATACTCACCTTCAAAATCCAGGATGTGGCGGTGGGCGTCGACAACATGACGCCGCTGGCCTCTGACAACTCCACGGTCAAAGACTTCGACATGACAGTGGTTTACAACGTCAACCCCTCGGCGGTGTCCGAGCTGTGGACCACCAAAAACCGCACCTTCCACGGCATCTCGGAAAAGGGGGGCGACATCCTGCTGATGCAGAACTATGTGGCCCTGAGTGCGCGTAACGCCGCCTACAAGGTCGCACGCGGCTACGAGTCGCTCAAGATGGCGGACAACCGGCCCCTGATGGAGCAGCAGATCCGCGAAAGCATCATCAAAACCCTGACCGAAGAAAAGCTGGGCGACAAAATTGCGGTCTCTCAAGTGCAGGTGCGCGCCATCACCCCGGCTGACGTGATTGTGCAAAGCGCCAACGAACTGGTGCGCGCCCAAAACGAGCTCAAAACCAAAGAGGTGGAAGTGCAAACGGCGAAGAAAGAAGCCGAGCGCATCGCCGCCCTGAATGCCAATGCCGGCGCCATCGGCTACATGAATGCCATGGCCAACCTCAAGATCGCCGAGGGCGTGGCGAACGGCAAAGTACAAACCATTGTGGTGCCCTACGACTTCAAGGGCATCGTGAATGCGAAATAAGGATTTCTCATGGGATTGACCCTCGACGGCAAGCTGGTGGTGGCCATTTCCAGCCGGGCCTTGTTTGACTTTGAAGAAGAAAACCAGGTTTTCGAACAAAACGACGACCACGCCTACATGCAGCTGCAGCGCCAGCGGTTGGACGTGCCGGCCAAGCCCGGTGTGGCGTTTTCACTGGTCAAAAAGCTGCTGGCCTTCAATGAGCCGGACTCGCAGCGGGTGGAGGTGGTCATCTTGTCGCGCAACGACCCGGTCTCGGGCATGCGGGTGTTTCGCTCTGCGCAGCACTACGGCCTTGCAATTCAGCGTGGCAATTTCACACGCGGTGAGGCGCCTTGGCGATACCTCAAGCCCTTGCACGCCAACCTGTTTTTGAGCACCCACTTGAGCGATGTACGCGCTGCTCTAGCAGCGGGCGTGCCGGCCGCGCAGGTGTACCCGCACAGCGCACACGCCAGCGCCGACCACCCCAATGAAGTGCGCATTGCCTTCGACGGCGACGCCGTACTCTTCAGTGACGAGGCCGAACAGGTCTACCAGAGCGGCGGCCTGACCGCCTTTCAAAAACACGAGATGGACAAGGTGGCCCAGCCGCTGCCGGACGGCCCCTTCAAGCCCCTGCTGGTCGCCTTGCACCGCCTGCAACAAGCGCGTATTCCGCACATCCGTATCCGTACGGCACTGGTCACCGCCCGTAGCGCACCGGCCCATGAGCGCGCGATTCTGACCCTGATGAACTGGAACATCGATGTCGACCAAGCCATGTTCCTCGGCGGGCTGGACAAAGGCGAGTTCCTGCGCGAATTTGAGCCGGACTTTTTCTTTGACGACCAGACCGGCCACATCGAATCCGCCGCCCGCCATGTCCCTAGCGGACATGTCGCCAGCGGCGTGCGCAACTAGCTGTATTCGCCAGATGTAAACGCGAGAACCGGTTTGGTAAAGCAATGTAAAACCGGCTGACAGCCACGGCAGGCCGGTCTATCCTGAGTGCCATGTCGTACTCATCCACTGGCCTCACCTCCCGCACGCGCAAGCCGCTTGCCGGCGAAGGTTCGGACAAACCGGGCGAAGCCCCTCTGTCAGCCAATGCGCAAGCGTGGCGCAGGTGGGCGCTTGTGGGCAACCGGCGAAATCGGGAGTCAGTGCACTCAGGCCGCGCTGAAACGGCAGACATCGAGCGCCAAGACGACGAGTCCGGCCGCTCTGACGACGGCCACCACAGCGGCTTTCAAGGGCTTTAGCCGCGGCACACGGGACTTCGCGGCTAATATGCCCCGTGGTCTCACGGCAACGCCCCGCGCGGTGCCGGCCTTGTTCCCTCAACCGAGATTTTTTGCATGGCACTTGTGGCATCTGTGTCCGCCAAATGGGCGGCGTTCCGGGCATTTATCCAGCGCGCCGTGGCGCTGTCCACGCCCTACTTTTCTTCTGAGGACAAATGGAAGGCCCGCGGCATGTTGGCAGCCATCGTGGCCCTCAACCTGGCCTTGGTCTACATGGCGGTGGTGTTTAACGACTGGAACCGCTTGTTTTACGACTCGCTCCAAGAGAAGAATGCGGCCGTGTTCTGGGAGCAACTCGGGCGGTTCACGTACCTGGCTTTCGGCTTTATCGTGATCGCGGTCTACAAGTTCTATCTGACCCAACTGCTCGAAATGCGGTGGCGCGCCTGGATGACCGACCACTACCTGCACAAGTGGATGTCGCATCAGGCCTTTTACCAAATGGAACTGGCGCGCTTTGCACCCGCAGTCCACGGCGCCCACACCGACAACCCGGACCAGCGGATTCAGGAAGACATCAACCAATTCACCAGCTACACCATCTCGCTCAGCATGGGGCTGTTGAACTCTGTCGTCACCCTGGCCAGCTTTGTGGGCATCTTGTGGTCGCTTTCCGGTGCGTTTGCATTCACGCTCCGGGGGCAGGACTATTCGATTCCCGGCTTCATGGTGTGGATGGCGGTGCTGTACTGCGCGGTGGGCAGCGTGATCACCCACTACATCGGGCGCAAGCAGATCCCGCTCAATTTCGAGCAACAGCGGGTGGAAGCTGATTTTCGCCACCACATGGTCCGGGCGCGCGAGTACAGCGAATCGATAGCGCTGGACCGAGGGGAGCGCGTCGTGCGGGAGCAAATGGCAGAGCGGTTCAGCCGGGTGCTCAGCAACAACCTGGCGCTGATCAAGGCCCAGAAAGGGCTGATCTGGTTCACCAGCTTTTTCGGCCAGGCCGCGGTGGTGTTCCCGTTTGTGGTGGCGGCCCCGCGCTTTTTCAGTGGTGCCATTCAGCTGGGTCAGCTGACGCAGATTTCAGGTGCCTTCGGTCAGGTGCAGGGCGCCTTGAGCTGGTTTGTTGACACCTACAGCAGCCTCGCCAGCTGGCGCGCCACCACCGATCGCCTCACGAGTTTTGAAGAGTCTTTTAAGGCAATAGCCCGCACAGAGCGTGCGCAAGCCGCTATAAATACAGTAGCAAATGCACCTCAGCTGGACACTAGTCCCTTGCGTATTTCTTTGCCGGGCGGCACCACGCTGCTGGACCACACGCGCCTGCATGCGCAGCCGGGCGATCGCATTCTGCTGCAAGGCCCGTCGGGCAGCGGCAAGTCCACCTTGTTCCGCACCCTGGCGGGCATCTGGCCTTACTCGGAAGGGGCGGTAGCCCTGCCGGCGGACAGCATGTTTCTGCCCCAACGTGCCTATTTCCCGAACGGCACCTTGCGTGACGCCCTCGCCTACCCCGCCTTGGCGCCGCAATACCCGGACGCAGCACTGCAACAGGCGCTGCGCGATGCCTTGCTACCTCATCTGGCGGATTCCTTGGATGTCGTAGACGCCTGGAGCCAGAAGCTATCCGGCGGCGAGCAACAGCGCTTGGCCATCGCCCGTGTTTTGCTCAAAAAACCCCAATGGCTATTTGCAGACGAAGCCACCAGCGCCCTGGACGAAGCAGCCGAGGCAATCCTCTACCAACGCATGTGCGATCTGGTGGCCGAAAAAGGCGGCGCTCTGGTATCCATCGCCCACCGCCCGGGCGTCGCTGCCTTCCATAACCAACGCTGGATATTGGAGCCCAACCCGCAAGCCGCAGAAGGGGCCAGCCCCGGCACTCAGGCGGCTGCGCGCTTCACTTTGTCTGTGAAGCCGGCATAGCCTTTGGCCCGCAACTCACACGCCGGGCAGGTACCGCAGCCATAGCCCCATGCTTGGCGGTGGGTGCGGTCACCCAGATAGCAGGTGTGGGTGTGTTCGACCACCAAGTCCACCAAGGCGTTGCCGCCTCCGGGCTCGCCCGAGCGCTCGCCCAGCGCATGGGCCAGCTCCCAGGTTTGGGCCTTGTCGATCCACATCAGCGGGGTCTCAATCAGGAAGCGCTGGTCCATGCCCAGCGACAAGGCTAGCTGGAGCGCCTTCATGGTGTCGTCCCGGCAGTCGGGGTAGCCCGAAAAATCAGTCTCGCAAACGCCGGTCACGATCACTTGCAGTCCACGGCGGTAGGCCAGTGCGGCAGCGAGGGTCATAAAGAGCAGGTTGCGCCCGGGCACAAAGGTGTTGGGCAACCCGTTGGCCTCCATCTTGAATGCGGTGTCGCGGGTCAGCGAGGTCTCGCTCACCTCACCCAGCACCGCCAGATCCAGCAAATGGTCTTCGCCCAGTTTGGTGGCCCATTGCGGAAAGCGCGCTTTTATCTCACGCAACACATTCAAGCGCGCGGTCAATTCCACGTTGTGGCGTTGGCGGTAGTCGAAAGCGATGGTTTCCACGCGCTCGTAGCGCTCAAGGGCATAGGCCAGGCAAGTGGTGGAGTCCTGACCGCCGGAAAAAAGGACAAGTGCGGATGTATGCATGTCCGAGATGTTAGACCACCCCAAGGTGGCCGGGCCAACTCCACCGGAGTGGAGTCAGCTCACATGCTTTCTGTTTTCTTGATTTTGCTGGGGCTATAGACCAGCGCCTGTTTGGCCAGCTGTCCTGGCGCGTCGGCCGGCGACACCGGCTGTGGCGTGGTGAGCTGATTCTTGACCTGCTCGATCTGCACCGCGCTTGCGCTTGCAGTCCACATGGTTTTGAGATGGTCCATCAACACCTGTGAAATCGGCTTGGGAGGAGGATCCTCCACCTTTTCCTTCGCGGGCCGTTGAATCGTCCAGTCTTTCTCCACCACCGCGTCACTGCCCTTCTTCATGGGGTCGGCCACACTCTCGTAGGGCGCGTCTCCGCTGTTTTGGGGCTTAAGTGCGGGGTTCACCTTGTCGATCACATCCGGACTGGACTCGATCGACTTGGTAACACCGGCAGGCGGGTTGACCGGAGCAACTGGGAGAACCCTATTTGCCCCAGACGACACCGCATCTACGCCGGCGGGGCGCATATTCGGGGTTCGCTCAATGGTTGGCAGTTGCATTTTGGGTAGACCTTGCGGCCCCTCCGGTGGCTTTTAGGAGTTGACGTACTTTTCTTAACGGCAGATTTAGGGGGTTATTTAGGGCTTTTTCTAAAATTTTTAGAAAAACTTCCGACGAGGCCAATGCGCACTTCATTTGCACCACATTGGTGCAAAGGCGCCCGACCAGTTGATCCAACCGTGCGGCCTGCTTCCGCAATGACGCCGCTGCTGCGTCATTTGCTCCCACTCGCCCACTGACTCGTGGCACCGCACTCACCACGTCTTGCATGGTCTACCCGGCACCACCCACCAGGTGGGAGCCGCGCTCCACATTGGCCACGGAGCGGCTTATCAGGGTTT